>CAMLSI010000013.1 GCA_946482585.1 uncultured Lysobacteraceae bacterium | reverse complement strand
ACGGCGCTGTTCGACGGCCAGCTCGATATGAACAATGGCTACATCCGCATCCGCAGCGGGCTCGATGGCGGTGCTACCGCGACGAGCGTACCCGGCGTATTCGCGGCGGGCGACGTCGCCGATCAGGTCTATCGTCAGGCCGTGACCTCGGCCGGCTTCGGCTGCATGGCCGCGCTCGACGCGGAAAAGTACCTCGACAAGCTGGGCCTGGCCTGAGCCGTCGTTTCCGCGTCGTCACATGAGCGGCCCGCGTCGCCGCATCGCGTTCCACGACCGGCTCGCCGACATCGCGCCGGCCGCGTGGGACGCGCTGCGGCCTGACGACAATCCGTTCCTGTCCCATGCGTTTCTCGCCGGACTGGAACGATACGGCTGCATCCGTGCGGAACTCGGCTGGCGGCCGCACCATCTCGCGGTGTACGACGACGATCGCCTCGTCGGCGCCGCACCGGTCTATCTCAAGGGCAACTCGCACGGCGAGTTCGTGTTCGACTGGAACTGGGCCGAGGCCTACGAGCGCCACGGTCTCGACTACTACCCGAAGCTCCTCTGCGCCGTCCCGTATTCGCCGGTCGGCGGACCGCGACTGCTCGGCGACGGCGTCGCTCCGCTGCTGCTGCAGGCGCTGCGCGACGAATGCGCGCATCACGATCTGTCTTCGGCGCACCTGAACTTCACCGCGCCCGGCGAACCCGTGCCGGACGATGACGCCGCCTGGCTCGAACGCAACGACTGGCAGTTCCACTGGCACGACGCCGGCTATCGCGACTTCGACGATTTCCTCGCTGCGCTGCTGCCGAAAAAGCGCAAGAACCTGCGCCAGGAGCGCGCGCGCGTCGCTGCGGCCGGCGTGGAATTCGCCACGCTGCACGGCGACGAACTCGAGGACGAGGATTGGCGCTTCGTGCACGACTGCTACGCCCGCACGTTCGAGGACAAGGGCAACTATCCGGCACTGACCGAAGCTTTCCTGCGCCACCTCGGCGCGACGATGCCGCGCCAGGTCGTGGTCGTGCTCGCGCGCCGGCACGGCGAGCGCGTTGCGATGGCGTTCTGCCTGCGCAGCGCGACGACGCTGTACGGCCGCTACTGGGGGTGTCTGCGCGAGATCCCGGGCCTGCATTTCGAGACCTGCTACTACCAGGGCATCGCCTACTGCCTGCGCGAAGGTCTGTCACGCTTCGAACCCGGCGCGCAGGGCCAACACAAGATCGCGCGCGGCTTCCTGCCGCAGCGCACACGCTCGTTCCACTATGTCGCGCGGCCCGAATTCCGCGCCGCGATACGCCGCAGCCTGCTCGCCGAACGTGCCGAGATCGAACGCCATGGCATCTGGCTGCGCGCACAATCGCCGTATGCGGCGTCGACGACCGACGAAGCGCAGGCACCATGATCCGCATTCCCCTCCTGCATCCCGGCAGCGACGAGGCCTTCCCGCCGGCCGAATCCGCGCTGCGAGAACCGAACGGGCTGCTGGCCGCGGGCGGCGACCTGCGTCCGACGCGGCTGCTGCAAGCCTATGCGCACGGCATCTTTCCGTGGTTCTCGCCGGGCGAGCCGATACTCTGGTGGTCGCCCGATCCGCGCATGGTGTTCGCGACCGACGCGATGCACGTGCCGAAGCGGCTCGCGCGCTGGCTGCGCCGCTGCGACTGGCGCGTCAGCGCCGATACGGACTTCGCCGGCGTGATGCGCGCCTGCGCGGCACCGCGCGAGGGGCAGTCGGGCACGTGGATCACGCGCAGCATGCTCGATGCCTATACGCGGCTGCATGAGCTCGGCCACGCCCATTCGGTCGAGGTCTACGCAGGCGACGACTGCGTCGGCGGCATCTACGGCGTCGCGGTCGGCCGCATGTTCTATGGCGAATCGATGTTCAGCCGCGCCGGCAACGGCTCCAAGGTCGCGCTGCTCGCGCTCGCGCATCGGTTGCGCGACTGGAATTGGCCGCTGCTCGATGCGCAGGTCAGCTCGGAACACCTGCAGACGCTGGGCGCGCTGGAGCTGCCCCGCATCGAATTCTGCCGCCGCATCGCCGGACTCGTCGCGCAAACCGGCCGGATCGGCTCGTGGCGCGCCGAATTCGAGACCTTGCACCCGGCTTCGCTCGCCGGCCCCTGATCGGCGCCGCCGGGTTTGCTTCCCGTATTGGCGCCGACGTGGCATCATCCCGCGCCGCTCCGATCAGGGGACTTGAAAAGGGCGTCGTGCGCCCTTTCTCAGTGCCCGTTGCAGGCGCCGCCTGCCCAGCCCGGCAGCAGTTTCGGGCGATTCACCCAATGAGCACGCCAGGAGACTGATTTCATTCGGTTTCTGGCCGATCACAGCCAAAACGAAGGGCCAATGTCCAAAGACGATGTCATCGAGATGGAAGGCACGGTGCTCGAAACCCTGCCGAACACCATGTTCCGCGTGAAGCTGGAAAACGGCCACGTGGTAACCGCCCATATTTCGGGCCGCATGCGCAAGAACTACATCCGCATCCTGACCGGGGACAAGGTCAAGTGTGAGATGACGCCTTACGACCTGACCAAGGGTCGCATCACCTACCGCATGAAATAAGCGCGCGCCGGGTTCGCCCGGACCGCCGCCAGATACCGGCGCGCCGCCGACCGCGGACGCCAGACGCACGAAGGCCCGGATCTCTCCGGGCCTTCTGCATTGTCGCCGGCGCGTTGCCGGTCTGATTCGACGGCCGTCCTATTCGACGACGGCCGCGAGCTTCTCGTCCAGCGCCTCGACGCGCACGTCGAGCTCGTCGTCCTTGGTCGACAGGAACACCCGGCCGCCATCGACGAGCTTGCCGAACAGCAGTTCGTCGGCGAGCGCGCGCTTGACGTTGTCCTGGATCACGCGTGCCATCGGGCGGGCGCCCATCTGCGGATCGAAGCCATGTTCGGCCAGCCAGCGCCGCGCCTCCTGGTCGACGTGCAGCGACACGTGTTTTTCGTGGAGCTGCGTCTCGAGCTCGATCAGGAACTTGTCTACGACGCGCAGAATGTGCTCGAGGTCGAGCGCACCGAACTGGACGATCGCGTCGAGGCGGTTGCGGAACTCCGGCGAGAATTGCCGGCGGATCGCTTCCATCGCGTCGGTCGCATGATTCTGCGCGACGAAACCGATCGTGCGGCGTGCGGCCTGGGTCGCTCCCGCGTTCGTCGTCATGACGACGACGACGTTCTTGAAGTTCGCCTCGCGGCCGTTCGTGTCCGTCAGCGCGCCGCGATCCATGACCTGCAGCAGGATGTTGAACACGTCCGGATGCGCCTTCTCGATCTCGTCGAGCAGCAGCACGCAGTGCGGATGCTTCACGATCTGCTCGGTCAGCAGGCCGCCCTGGTCGAAGCCGACATAGCCCGGAGGCGCGCCGATCAGACGCGAGACCGAATGCGCTTCCATGTATTCGGACATGTCGAAACGGATGAGCTCGATACCAAGCTGCATCGCGAGCTGCCGCGTGACTTCGGTCTTGCCGACGCCGGTCGGGCCCGCCAGCAGGAAACAGCCGATCGGCTTGGACGAGTTGCCGAGCCCCGAGCGCGCCATCTTGATCGCACCGGTCAGGGCATCAATGGCCAGATCCTGTCCAAATACGACCATTTTGAGATTGCGGTCGAGATTGCGCAGCACATCGCGATCGGACGCCGACACCTGCTTGGGCGGAATCCGCGCCATGCGCGCGACGATGAACTCGATCTCCGGCACGTCGACGACGGTCTTGCGCTCGTCTTCCGGCACCAGGCGCTGGCGCGCGCCGGCTTCGTCGATCACGTCGATGGCCTTGTCCGGCAGCAGGCGGTCGGCGATGTGCTTGACCGACAGGTTCACGGCGGCCATGAGCGCATCGTTCGTGTATTCGACGTTGTGATGCTGCTCGAAGCGCGAGCGCAGCCCCTTGAGGATCTCGAACGAATCGGCGACCGACGGTTCGACGACGTCGATCTTCTGGAAGCGCCGCGCTAGCGCGCGGTCTTTCTCGAAGATCGCACGGTATTCCTGGAACGTCGTCGAGCCGATGCAGCGGATCTCGCCCGAAGCAAGCATCGGCTTGATCAGGTTCGACGCGTCCATCGTGCCGCCCGAGGCCGAGCCCGCGCCGATGATCGTGTGGATTTCGTCGATGAACAGCACCGCCTGCGGCTCTTTCTTGAGCTGCGCGATCACGGCCTTGAGCCGCTTCTCGAAGTCGCCGCGATACTTGGTGCCGGCCACGAGCGCGCCGAGGTCGAGCGCGTAGATCGTCGCATCCTTGAGCACCTCGGGCACGTCGTTCTCGACGATGCGCTTGGCCAGACCTTCGGCGAGCGCGGTCTTGCCGACGCCGGCCTCGCCGACGTAGAGCGGATTGTTCTTGCGCCGGCGGCAGAGCACCTGGATCGTTCGCTCCACTTCCTCGGCGCGACCGATCAGCGGGTCGATCTTGCCCTGCCGTGCGAGCTCGTTGAGATTCGACGCGTATTCGTTGAGCGGATTGCCCTTGGGCTCGCCGCCCTCTTCCGCTTCGCGCTCGCCACCGCCACCGCCCGGCTGCTGCTGCGGCTCGTGGCCGATCTTGGCGATGCCGTGGGAGATGTAATTGACGACGTCCAGGCGGGTGATTTCCTGCTGATTGAGGAAATACACCGCGTGGGAGTCTTTTTCGCCGAAGATCGCGACAAGCACGTTGGCGCCCGTCACTTCCTTCCGGCCCGAGGACTGCACGTGATAGACGGCGCGCTGCAGAACGCGCTGGAAACCGAGCGTGGGCTGGGTATCGCGTTCATCGCTCGGCGGCAGCACCGGCACGGTCTCGGCGATGATCGCCTTGAGTTCCTTGCCGAGCTTGGCGATATCCGCACCGCAGGCACGCAGCACGGCCGCGGCGGACGGGTTTTCGAGAAGAGCCAGCAGCAAGTGCTCCACGGTCATGAATTCGTGGCGCTGCTCGCGCGCATCCTTGTAGCACTGGCCAATGGTGAGTTCGAGGTCTTTGCTGAACATGCCTTACCCCTGTATCAGGATGCGCCGGAAATGGGGACCACTCAGGCTTTTTCCATGGTGCACAACAACGGATGATGGTTGGAACGCGAAAACTCGTTGACCTGGGTTACCTTGGTTTCTGCGACTTCACGCGTATAAAGCCCGCAAACGCCGCGCCCACGCAAATGCACGTTGAGCATCACCTCGTGCGCCCGCTCGTAGGCGAAGCCGAAGAAGCTCTGCAGGATATGGACCACGAAGTCCATCGGCGTGTAGTCGTCGTTCAGCAGTATCACTTGGTACATCGGCGGGCGCGCGACTTCCGGCCGCGCCTCCTCGACCGCCAGTCCGTGTTCATGATCCGGTTTGTGTTCGGTGTTGCCTGACATCGTTCCGCCGCAGTCTTGGCCTGAGGCCAGTATAGCGCCGCTAATGGTGGTGACAGCGTGGTTTGCAAGAGCGGACAAAGGCTTGGCGCGTGCTCGTGTAACATTCGGCGGATGACCCTGCAGACCCCGAACCCGGGCGCCGACGACGATCTCGTCTGGCGCCCCCGCGTCACCGTTGCGACGATCGTGCCGAAGGACGATCGCTACCTGCTGGTCGAGGAAGACATCCGCGGCCGCCTGCTGCTGAACCAACCCGCCGGGCACCTCGAACCGGGTGAATCCCTTACCGCCGCCGCGGTGCGCGAGACGTGTGAAGAAACCGGCTGGGACGTCGAGCTCGACTGCCTCGTCAGCGTGCATCAATGGGTGAACCCTGAACTCGACCGGCATTTTCTGCGTTTCACGTTCGCTGCACGCCCGTTGCGCCACCACCCGCAGCAGCCGCTCGACGCCGGCATTCACGCGGCCGTCTGGATGAGTCGCGCCGAAATCGTCGCGGCGACGGCGCGGCTGCGCAGCCCGTTGATCCTCACCAGCATCGACGCATGGTTGGGCGGGCAGCGTCTGCCGCTGTCGTCGCTGCACTATCTCGCGCCCGGACCGGAGCGCGCATGAGCGGCGATCTCGTCATGCTCGGCGTGTCCGGCGGCGTCGATTCGTCGGTCGCCGCGCTGCTGCTCAAGTGCCAGGGACGCAACGTCGCCGGCCTGTTCATGAAGAATTGGGAAGACGACGGCCGCCTCGGCGAGTGCGATGCCGACCGCGACCGGCTCGACGCGCTCCGCGTCTGTGCCGCGCTCGAGATTCCGTTTCATTCGCGCAATTTCTCGGGGGAGTACTGGGACCAGGTATTCACTCATTTCCTGGCCGAGTATCGCGCCGGACGCACGCCGAATCCGGACGTACTCTGCAATCGCGAAATCAAGTTCCGCACGTTTCTCGATCAGGCGCGCGAACTCGGCGCGACGACGATCGCGACCGGACACTACGCGCGCGTCGACGCGCGCGACGGCCGCTACCGGCTGTTGCGCGGCCGCGACGAGAACAAGGACCAGAGCTATTTCCTCTATACCCTGGGCCAACGGCAGCTCGCCGCGACCGAATTCCCGGTCGGCGAGCTGCCGAAGCCGCAGGTGCGCGAACTCGCACGCGAAGCCGGGCTGGCGACTCACGCGAAAAAGGACTCGACCGGCATCTGCTTCATCGGCGAACGCGATTTCCGCGCGTTTCTCGCGAACTACATCCCGGCTCAGGCCGGCGACATCGTGACGCCCGAAGGCGCCGTCATCGGCACGCACCAGGGCGTCATGTACTACACGCTGGGACAGCGTCAGGGACTCGGCATCGGCGGTCGCCGCGACGCCGACGGCCAGCCCTGGTACGTCGTCGGCAAGGATCTGGAGCGGCGGCAGCTCGTCGTCGCGCAGGGCAACGGCAATCAATGGCTGGACTCGCGCCGCCTGCGGGCGACCGAAGCAAGCTGGACTGCCGGCGAGTGTCCGCCGGACGGCCTGCGCTGCACGGCGAAGACGCGCTATCGGCAAGCCGATCAGGCGTGCACGCTGGATTTCTCCGGGGACGGCCTCATGGTCGTCTTCGACGAGGCGCAGCGCGCGGTGACGCCGGGCCAGTCCGTCGTGTTCTATGCAGGCGAGGAATGCCTGGGCGGCGCGATCATCGCCGCGACCGACGCCCCGTACGGTGGACTGGCAGCACAAGGATGACAGCATGAACGAAGCTCAGGTGATCGCGTTGGCTGGCGTATTCCAGTCCGCCGCGCTCGTCCGCACGACGGCGACGAGCGGCAGCCAGGACGCGGCTGCGCTCGAAACCAGCATCGCAAGCATCCTGCGCATCGACGTCGACGACGCCGCCGGCGCATTCGGCGGCGTTCCGGCGGTGCGCTTCGGGCTGGAAACACTGGTGCAGCAGCTCGACCGCAATCCGGCCGACCTCGCCATCAGCCAGATCGCGGTGACGGTGCTGCGCGTCGAGCGCAAGCTGTCGGCGCGTCCGGCGATGTTGCGGACCCTGCGCGAAGGCATCGAAGCGCTCCAGCGCCAGGTCGATCACCTCGGCATCACGCACGGGAGCGTGCTTGCACGCCTGTCCGAGCTCTATGCCGCGACCTTGTCCAATCTGCGGCCGCGTGTCGTCGTGCAGGGCAACCCGCTGTATCTGCAGCAGCCAGCACACGTCGAGCGAATCCGCTCGACCCTGCTCGCCGGCGTGCGCGCCGCGGTGCTGTGGCGCCAGCTCGGCGGATCGCAGTGGCAACTGCTGTTCCAGCGTCGCCGGCTGGTCATGCTCGCGCGCGGCCTGTTGAGCCGCGCTCGTCTCGACGGCGGCTGAAACAGCGCGCGACAAATAACGCGCAGGCATGAGACCGACCAAAGTCGGCGTGCGGATCGTGCGGTGAAACGCCCGTTTCAGGCATAATGTGCCGCTTTTTTTTCGGGTAGCCGCCACTCGGCCGCGGCGCGTCGCCGCCCACCCGTACCCGCAACTCGGTTCCAGCCGCTGCACGCCAGGAGAACGGAATGAAAGACTCTTTCTCGACCCGCACCTCGATCGAGGTCAACGGTCAGCGTTACACCATCGCGAGCCTCGCCAAACTCGGCGAGCGTTTCGACCTCAAGCGTCTGCCGTTCTCGATGAAGATCCTGCTCGAGAACCTGCTGCGGCACGAGGACGGTGTCAACGTCACGCAGAAAGAGGTCGAAGCCGTCGCGAATTGGGAAGCGGCGAAGGAACCCGATACCGAAATCTCGTTCATGCCGGCGCGCGTCGTGCTGCAGGACTTCACCGGCGTGCCCTGCGTCGTCGACCTCGCCGCGATGCGCGATGCGGTCGTCCGTCTCGGCGGCGACGCGAGCCAGATCAATCCGCAGATTCCGTCCGAACTCGTGATCGACCACTCGGTCCAGGTCGACGTGTTCGGCAAGCCCGAGGCGCTGGACCTCAACGGCAAGATCGAATTCGGCCGCAACATCGAGCGCTATTCGTTCCTGCGCTGGGGCCAGAACGCGTTCGACAACTTCAAGGTCGTGCCGCCGAACACCGGCATCGTGCATCAGGTCAATCTCGAGAACCTCGCCCGCGTCGTCATGACGCGCCGCGCCGGCGGCGAGAACTGGGCCTTCCCGGATACCGTGTTCGGCACCGACTCGCATACGACGATGATCAACGGCATCGGCGTGCTCGGCTGGGGCGTCGGCGGCATCGAAGCCGAAGCCGCGATGCTCGGCCAGCCCTCGTCGATGCTGATTCCGCAGGTCGTCGGCTTCAAGCTCGGCGGCAAGCTGCCCGAAGGCGCGACCGCGACCGACCTCGTGCTGACCGTGACGCAGATGCTGCGCAAGCATGGCGTCGTCGGCAAATTCGTCGAGTTCTTCGGCGACGGCCTCGATCACCTCGCGCTCGCCGACCGCGCGACCATCGCGAACATGGCGCCGGAATACGGCGCGACCTGCGGCATCTTCCCGATCGACGGCGAAGCGCTGAACTACCTGCGCCTGTCCGGCCGCGACGAGGCGCTGATCAATCTCGTCGAAGCCTATGCCAAAGCTCAGGGACTCTGGCGCGAAGCCGGCCAGGCCGATGCCGAATACAGCTCGGTGCTGAGTCTCGACCTCGCCGACGTGAAGCCGTCGCTCGCCGGTCCGAAGCGCCCGCAGGATCGCGTGCTGCTCGAGAACGTCGCGGCGAACTACCGCGAAGCCCTCCTGCCGATGGCCGACGCGCGTGCGACCAAGACCAAGTCGGCGACGCCGGGCTCGGCCAAGGTCGTCAAGGACGGCAACGAATACACGCTGAAAGACGGCGCCGTCGTGATCGCGGCGATCACCTCCTGCACGAATACCTCGAATCCGGCCGTGATGCTCGGCTCTGGCCTGCTCGCGCGCAACGCCGTCGCCAAGGGACTCAAGGTCGCGCCGTGGGTCAAGACCTCGCTCGGCCCGGGCTCGCTCGTCGTCACCGACTACCTGAAGAAGGCCGGCGTGCTCAAGGACCTGGAGCAGCTCGGCTTCTACGTCGTCGGCTACGGCTGCACGACCTGCATCGGCAACTCCGGCCCGCTGCCCGAGGAAGTCTCGGCCGGCATCGCCGAAGGCGATCTGGTCGCGACGTCGGTGCTCTCGGGCAACCGCAACTTCGAAGGCCGCGTGCATCCCGAGGTCAAGATGAACTACCTCGCGTCGCCGCCGCTCGTCGTCGCCTACGCAATCGCGGGCACGGTCGACATCGACCTGTCCAAGGATCCGATCGGTCACGATACGACCGGCAAGGCCGTGTTCCTGCGCGACATCTGGCCGAGCAACAAGGAGATCGGCGACGTGATCGCCGCGACAGTCGGCCCGGAAATGTTCAAGAAGAACTACGCCGACGTGTTCAAGGGCGACAGCCGCTGGAACCAGATCGCTTCGGCCGAGGGCGAGATCTACGCCTGGGACAACACGTCGACCTACATCAAGAACCCGCCGTACTTCGACGGCATGACGATGACCGTCGGCAAGATCGAGGACATCCACGGCGCGCGCGTGCTCGGTCTGTTCGGTGACTCGATCACGACCGACCACATCTCGCCCGCGGGCGACATCAAGGCGACCTCGCCGGCCGGCGCATTCCTGCAGGGCCGCGGCGTCGCGAAGATCGATTTCAACTCCTACGGTTCGCGCCGCGGCAATGACGACATCATGGTGCGCGGCACCTTCGCGAACATCCGCATCAAGAACCTGATGCTCGGCGGCGAAGAAGGCGGCAACACCTACCACTACCCGGACGGCGCCAAGCTGTCGATCTATGACGCGGCCATGCGCTACAAGACCGAGGGCGTGCCGCTCGTCGTCATCGCCGGCAAGGAATACGGCACCGGTTCGTCGCGCGACTGGGCGGCCAAGGGCACGATGCTGCTCGGCGTGAAGGCAGTCATCGCCGAAAGCTTCGAGCGCATCCATCGCTCGAATCTCGTCGGCATGGGCGTGCTGCCGCTGCAGTTCAAGGACGGCGAGAACGCGCAGACCATCGGCCTCAAGGGCGACGAAGTGTTCGAGATCGCCGGACTCAACGACGGCGAAGCGCGTGAAATCGACGTCGTCGCAACGAGCGCGAACGACACCAAGCGCTTCACGGTCAGGGTGCTGCTGCTGACGCCGAAGGAAGTCGAATACTTCCGTCACGGCGGCATCCTCCCCTACGTGCTGCGCCAGCTCGCGTCGGCACCGAAGGCTGCCTGATCCTCGCCCACGATGCCGGACACCGGCATCGTCCGGCTTCACGCACGCGCCGCATCTGCGGCGCGTGCCGTTTCCGGCCCCCGGCCGGCGCGCATCAACGGATGCGGGTATCCGTCGCCGTCCAGTTGACTTCCCAGGTCTTGCCGTCGTCGGCAGAAAAAGCCTGCTCGAAGCGCGCGCTGTCCCGCGTCACCTCCGAAATAACGAAACGCACGCGAACAGCGCGGCCATCGAGTTCGTCGCAACCGTGGAACTCGCCGCGGCCATCGCGAAAACCGCCGACGACCGGAGCGGTCAATGCGCCGTTGCGCAGGCTCGCGAAGTTCAGGCTCCACTGTTTCGTGGCCGGATCGTAGAGTCGCAGGCTGACACCGTCGATCCGGCCCGACGCGCCTTCGATCGCGAGCTCGGCGATGTTCGACCGGCCGCCGAGCAGCGGCCGGACGATCGTCGTGCCGGTATAGGCGATCCACTCCTGCGATCCCGACAGCGGCTTGGCGAGCCGACGCACCTCGGTCTTCCAGGTGCCGAATTCGAAATCGAAATCGTGCTGCGCATCCTGCGCCGCCGCTGGCGACAGCGCGAACAACGCAGCGAACAAGCCACCGTGGCGACGCAACCGTATCGGCGAAAAGCTTTGCATGGAACCCCCGGCGCTGCGCATGATCGGCCGCGAGCATGAAAGGCCGCGACACACATGCACAAGAACGCACCTCGACGTAACCATCCGCGACCGCCACGAACGAATCCGCTGGCCGACTGTCCGCTGACAGCGGCGTTCGCGGCCATCGGCGGCAAATGGAAACTGACGCTGATCTACTGGCTCGCCCATGGCGAAGCCCATTTCGCCGGGCTCAGGCGACGTGCGGCCCCCATCTCGGCGAAAGTGCTGGCCGAACAACTGCGCGAACTCGAGGCTGACGGCATCGTCGAGCGCGACGAAACCGGCCCCGTGCCGCAACCCGTGATCTATCGTCTCACTGCCTATGGCGTGGCACTCGCGCCGCTCGTCGAGCAGGTTCGCGTCTGGGGCGAAACGCACCTGCGGCGCATGCGCGCCGAATCTGCCGCGCCGACCGCCTGCGCCGTTCCGCTCGCACGGCAGGGTTGAGCGGGATCGTGCCGGCCGCACTCAGCGCGTGCGCTTCTGCACCGCGCGGCTTTCCGCTTTCCACATGCGCTCGTCGTACAGAAATTCTTCGGCGCTGACGATCTTCAGCGCATCGAACTGCGGCGACGCGCCGCGCAGCAGCACGTTGCGTTCGCTCGACGACAGAACGCTCGGCACGCTGAGGCCGAGCGCATCGGAATGCTTCGCCCAGTGGTCGCCGAGCGCCCGCGCCGCCGTGGGATCGTCGCCGCGCCAGTCCAGCGACTTCTTCGCGACGTCCTCGAATGTCTCCACGCGAGCGGCATCGGGCAGTTCGATGCAGAGCTTCACGTGCGGGATCGTGCGGAACTCGAGCGCGAGATGGACGAACTTCTCCAGCAGCGCCAGCGATTCGGTCGAAGCTGTGTAGAGAATCGCAGTTCCCGCCGAATGCCAGCGACCCGGCCAGGCCTTGGCCCCTTCGACCGACAGCGGCGAACGCAGGAATTCCTTCCGGATGATGCGCCAGACGATCAAGGGACGATGCCGTGATAGATCTGTTCGAGCAGCAGGATGACGGCTTCGGTGCCGGCCGCGTTGTCGATGAGGTCCATCGGCACGCGCCCGTCGAGGCCGGGTTGCGGACGGCTCATCCACGAACGCACGTTGTCGTCGCTGACGAGGACCCGCTGCGCGACACCGAGCACTCCGATGATGCGGTACAGCGCGTCGGCCTCGGCGCCGGTCAGATCGGTCTTGTCCTTGAAACGCCGTTCCAGCGTCGACGGGCTGACACGCAGCAGGCGCGCGAAGCGCTCTCGCGCGACACCCAGGTTGGCAGCGGCCGCGTCGGCCACGGACAGCGACAGCCCCTTGCGCAGCAGGGCGTCGAACTGCAGCGCCGTCGCCGGCACGCGGAACCGCGCCGTGCCGCGGTTGGATTGCAGGAACCGCGATACGTCTTCGGCGGTTGCACTCATCGAATTCTCCAAATGACAGTCCATCGCCTGTCAGATGGGGAATATACGCGCGGTTTCCAGGCCGCGCCATGGCGGAGCGTTGCGAAAACGCTCAGCGCTGCTCCCAGTGGGCACTGAGGCAGAGCCACTCGCCGTCGACCTGCTTCCAGCCGGTTTCGACCTCGTAGATCGCGCCGCGCTCGGGCAGCAGCCCGCCCGAGCCGCCGGTCAGCGTCACGCTCATGCGAGCGGTCGCGCGCGGCGGCTGCAGCGTGACCTCGATGGGTCCGATGAGCACGCCCACGGCCTGATTGCGCAGGAACTGGGCCCGCAGCAGGTTGTGCAGGCCGGCCCGATCGACGCTGCTGTCCCGGCCGACGAA
Source organism: uncultured Lysobacteraceae bacterium (assembly GCA_946482585.1). Next base: position 14,220 of record CAMLSI010000013.1, on the reverse strand, counting down.
GTCATCGGCGACGTGGGCCATGAAATCGCGCGGATCGCGCGCCTCGACCGCGGCTTCCATCGCCGCGATCGCCTCGCGGATGCGCTGCTCGTCGGGCGTACGGCTGCAGGCGACCGTCAGCAGGGCTGCACAAAAGACCAGCAATCGCGGAAAGGTTCGCATCGAAAGCTCGCAGCGCATCGTCGTGCGATTGGCGCACAGACTGCCTCTCGCTGCAATGCGGCTTGCCGCTTTTTCCGAGGCTGTGCTCCAATCGGGCGGAATCCGCCGTAGTACAGCGGCAATGTCGCCACTCCAGCCCGAGGCTTTCCCCACGATGAGCACCCAACGACCCTGGCTCGCGAACTATCCGTCCGGCGTTCCGGCCGAGATCGATCTTTCCGAGTTTTCCTCGGTCGTCGCGGTACTGGAAACCGCGTGCGAGCGTTTCCGCAACCGCCCCGCCTTCTCGAACATGGGCAGGCAGCTCAGCTACGACGACGTCGATCGCCTGAGCCGCCAGTTCGCCGCGTTCCTGACCGGCGAGCTCGGGCTCCAGCGCGGCGATCGCGTCGCGCTGATGATGCCCAACGTGCTGCAGTACCCGATCGCGATTTTCGGCGTGCTGCGCGCGGGGCTGACCGTCGTCAACACGAATCCGATGTACACGCCGCGCGAGCTCAAGCATCAGCTCGTGGACTCGGGCGCCGCCGCGATCGTCGTACTCGACAACTTCGCCGCGACCGTGGCCGAAGTACTGCCCGAAACGCCGGTCAAGCACGTCATCACGACGGGCCTCGGCGATCTGCTCGGTTTCCCGAAGTCGCTGATCACGAATCTCGTGGTCAAGTACGTCAAGAAACTCGTGCCGCCGTTCCGCATCGACCGGCAGATCCGCTTCAACGACGCGCTCGCGCGCGGCGCGCGGCAGACGTTCCGCCGTGCGGAACTCACGCACGACGACATCGCCTTCCTGCAATACACCGGCGGCACGACCGGCGTCTCGAAAGGCGCCATGCTGACCCACGGCAATCTCGTCGCGAACATGCAGCAGGCGTCGAGCTGGATCGGGGTCAACGCCAAGCTCGGCGAAGAGATCATCATCACCGCGCTGCCGCTGTATCACATCTTCGCGCTGACCGCGAACGGCCTCGTGTTCATGAAGTTCGGCGGACTTAACTACCTGATCACGAATCCGCGCGACATGCCCGGCTTCGTCAAGGAACTGAGCAGCGTGCCGTTCACCGCGATCACGGGCGTCAACACGCTGTTCAACGGCCTGCTGAACACGCCCGGCTTCGAAAAAGTCGATTTCTCCCATCTGCACCTGACTCTCGGCGGCGGTATGGCAGTGCAGCGCGCCGTGGCCGAGCGCTGGAAAAAGGTGACCGGCATAACCCTGGTCGAAGCCTACGGCCTGACCGAAACGTCTCCGGCGGCCTGCATGAATCCGCTCGACCTACCCGAATACAACGGTTCCATCGGCTTGCCGATCTCCTCGACCGAGGTGTCGATACAGGACGACAACGGCAACCAGTTGTCGATCGGCGACGTCGGAGAACTCTGCGTACGCGGCCCGCAGGTGATGAAGGGCTATTGGAATCGCCCCGAGGAAACGGCCAAGGTCCTGACCGCCGGCAACTGGCTGCACACGGGCGACATCGCGCGCATGGACGAGAAAGGCTACGTCTACATCGTCGATCGCAAGAAGGACATGATTCTCGTCTCGGGCTTCAACGTCTATCCGAACGAAATCGAAGACGTGGTCGCGACACATCCGGGCGTACTCGAAGTGGCTGCGATCGGGATTCCCGACGAGAAATCCGGCGAGGCCGTGAAGATCGTCGTCGTGCGCAAGGACCCCAAGCTCACGGCCGACGACCTGCGGCAACATTGCAAGACGAATCTGACCGGCTATAAGCAGCCGCGCTACATCGAGTTCCGCGATTCGCTGCCGAAGAGCAATGTCGGCAAGATACTTCGCCGAGAGCTGCGCGACACGCCCAAGACCGCGGCGTGATCCGCGGCGCCGGCGCGGCGGATGGCTTCGCACCGGCAACACCGCTCAAACGAAAAGCCCGCCGACCGGCGGGCTTTTCGTTGACCGTTGCACGCCGCAGCCGCGGCAGCGCTCAGTTGCGGTACGACTCGATCGAATCGGCGTAGCCGCCGAGCAGATTCCAGAGCGGCTCTTCCTTGTTCTCGGGAATGCGCGCATAGGCGAAGCCGACGCTTTCCGACGTCACGCGGGCGACGGTCGCCTCGAGATGGATGTTGAGTTCGTCGCCGATCATCATGTCGAGCACGAACCTGTCGCCGGCCTTGCCGGTAAATTCTTCCGGGCGACGCACGAGAACGCCGGTCGCAGAAATGTCCTCGAGCTCGCTCGACCAAGCGTCGCCGCCGTGCATCATCAACACGGCCGAGCGAATCTTCATGCGGGCGGGACGCATTCCCGCGCGCTCGTTGCGATCATTCATGCTGAGCATCCTGCAACCCCCTGTGGGTCCGCACTCTTTTAGCGAAGCGTAGAACCAAAATCAAACTAAGGCGAATCACGAATCGTGCCAGCGCCATGGCCTGCGGGACGGCCGCTATCCATCCTCGGTCGTACCGCGGCGCGATTTGAGCACGACGCCACGCACGAGGCTGCCGTGACCGAAGCGCTGGTTGATCTGATCGGCGAGCCTGTCCTTGGTCGCAGTCGGCGCGAACAACCCGGTCTGTACCTCCGGGGCGAACTGGCTCATGCCGATGCCGAGCAGGCGCAGGCTCGGATTCGCTTCCGCAGCCCACCAGCGCCGCAGCAGGGTCCGTCCCGCTTCCAGCAATTCGGCCGTGGAATCGCTTGGCTGCGGCAGACTCAGTTGGCGCGTATGCGTCTCGAACGGCGGTTTGCGCAACTTGACCGTGACCGTTCGCCCGCGCAGCTCATGCGCGCGCAGGCGCTCGCCGACGCGCTCGCCGAGCCGCGCCAGCCACGCCAGCGCCTGCTCCAAAGTGGTCAGGTCGGTGACAAAAGTCGTCTCCGCACTGACGGATTTTTCCGCCGCGTCGGCATCGACCGCACGATCGTCGAGGCCACTCGCGAGGCGCTGCCAATGCTCGGCCTGATTGCCGCAGGCCTGGCGCAGGCGGCGCGGTTCGGCGAAGCGCAGTTCGCCGACCGTGCGGATGCCGATCCGGTGCAGACCGGCCTCGGCCACCTTGCCGACGGTCCAGAGCCGGCCGACGGGCAGCGGATCGAGCACGGCATGGACCTGTTCGGGCCGAATGCGCAGGAACCCGTCCGGCTTGGACAATTCGCTGGCGAGCTTTGCGAGGAGCTTGTTGTGCGCCATGCCGACCGATGCGACGAGGCCAGTGCGGCTGAAGATCTCCTGCTTCAGGAAACGGCCGATGTATTCGACGTCGCCGCCGAACAGCCGCAGGCTGCGGGTCACGTCGAGGAAAGCCTCGTCCAGCGACAGCCCCTCGATCTCGGGCGTGACTTCGCCGAATACGGAGAACACCTCTGCCGACAGTTCGCGATACCGATTCATGCGCACGGGCACGAACAGCGCCTGCGGGCAGAGCTTTTTCGCGGTGAGCGTCGGCATGGCCGAACGCACGCCGAACCGGCGCGCCTCGTAGCTCGCGGTCGATACGACGCTGCGTGGACCGAGTTCACCGACCACGAGCGGCAGGCCACGCCATTGCGGATGATCGAGCACCTCGATCGCCGCGTAGAACGCGTCCATGTCGACATGAATGATCGAGCGAGTCGAAGCCATGGGCGCAAGTCTGCCGCGCTTGACGAATTTCGTCGCGGTGCGCAGGCTCGCCGGATGACTCTGCGCCTTCACATCCATCCGGACAACCCGCAACCGCGCCTGCTCGCACAGGCGGTCGCCGTTCTCGACAAGGGCGGACTCATCGCCTACCCGACCGATTCGGGCTATGCGCTGGGCTGGCGCATGAGCGCGCAGACGGCCCACGAACGCGTGATGCGCCTGCGAAAGCTGGACAGCAGGCACAACTTCACTTTAATCTGTCGCCACTTGAGTGAGGTCGGCGCGTATGCCCGCATGCACGATGCGGCGTTCCGATTGATCCGATCCCTGACTCCCGGCCCCTACACCTTCCTTCTCCCTGCGGCTGCCGACGTACCCCGGCACTTGAAGCAGGCCAAGAAGCGTTCCGTAGGCATCCGCATACCGGACCATCGCGTCGCACTCGCGCTGGTCGAAGCATCGGGCGAGCCGCTGTCGAGCTCCAGCCTGATACTGCCGGACGAGGACATGGCGGGCTGGGAAGTCGACGACCTGTACGACCATGTAAGTTCCGCCGTCGACCTGTTCGTCGACAGCGGTTTCTGCGGCAACGAACCGACGACCGTGATCGACCTGTTGGACGACACGCCGCGGCTCGTACGCCAGGGCAAGGGCGAAGTGCCGTTCGCCTGAGTTCGACGGAATCGGCCTCCAGGGCCCGCATGCCGCGGTGAACGCGGCGAACAGCGTAGAGACCAGCACCCGCTAGATGAGCACCGAGCCTGCCGAGCAACTCGCGCCCAGCGAGGGCCAAGGCATTTTCACGCCCGTACCGCAGCAGCAGGAAATGCCGCTCGCGGTCGTGAAAGGCCAGCCCGTGCTGCAGATGCCGCAGGATCTGTACATCCCGCCGGATGCGCTCGAAGTCATCCTGGAAGCGTTCGAAGGACCGCTGGACCTCCTGCTGTACCTGATCCGGCGCCAGAACCTCGACATCCTCGACATTCCGGTCGCGGAGATCACGCGCCAGTACGTCGACTACATCGAGCTCATGCAGAACCTGAAGCTCGAGCTCGCCGCCGACTATCTGGTCATGGCCGCGATCCTGGCCGAGATCAAATCGCGCCTGCTGCTGCCGCGCCCGCCGGACGCCGAGGGCATCGAGGAAGACCCTCGCGCCGAACTCGTACGCCGACTGCAGGAGTACGAGCGCTTCAAGAAAGCCGCTGCCGACATCGAGTCGATGCCGCGCCTCGAGCGCGACATCTCGCAGGCTTCGGCCTTCGTTCCCGACCGCAGCGTCGTGCGCCTGCCGCCGCCGGTGGAGCTCAAGGAACTGCTGCTCGCGCTCAAGGACGTGCTGCGCCGCGCCGACCTGTCCGGCCATCATGCGATCCAGCGCGAAGCGCTGTCCGTGCGGCACCGCATGAGCGACGTCCTCGGCCGCCTCGGCGACGGCGAGTTCCACAGTTTCGAAAGTCTGTTCAACCCGGAAGAAGGACGCCGCGGCGTCGTCGTGACCTTCCTCGCGATGCTCGAGCTCGCGAAGGAGACGCTGATCGAGATCGTGCAGAACGACGTCCCGGGACCGATCTACCTCAAAGCCCTGATCGTCGACGGCGAAGCCCCGACCGTGGCCCCCGACGGCGACGAAAACGCCGACGTCCTGGAAGCTTCCTGATGGACCCGCAACTGCTCAAGCGCGTGATCGAGGCGATCCTGCTCGCGGCAGCGCAGCCGCTGTCGCTGGCGCAGCTCGCGGCGCTGTTCGCCGAGGAAGAAAACGTCGACAACGAACAGTTGCTCGCGGCGCTCGGCGCACTCGCCGAGGACTGCGAGCAGCGCGGCATCGAGCTCAAGGAAGTCGCCTCGGGCTATCGCTACCAGATCCGCGAGGACGTGCATTCCTGGGTCACCCGCCTCTGGACCGAGCGGCAGACCAAGTATTCGCGCGCGCTACTCGAGACGCTGGCACTGATCGCATACCGGCAGCCGATCACGCGCGCCGAGATCGAACAGATCCGCGGCGTCGCCGTGTCGTCCTCGATCATCAAGACGCTCGAGGAGCGCGAATGGATCCGCGTCGTCGGCTACCGCGACGTGCCGGGTCGTCCGGCGCTGTTCGGGACGTCGCGCATATTCCTCGACTACTTCAATCTCAAGTCGCTCGACGAACTGCCGCCGCTCGCCGAAATCCGCGATCTCGACGACTACGAACCGCAGCTCGATCTCGCGCCGGTCATACCCCCATCGCTCGAGCTGCCGCCCGACGACGACGAATCGCCGGCGGCCGCGCAGGCGGTCACCGAAACGGCGGAAGCCGTAGACCGCACTGAAGCACCGCAAGCAGCGAACGATGCTGCAACACCGGAAGCCGACGCCGACATGAACTCGACGCACGCGTCGGACGAAGCCGCCGCCGGCACCACCGACAGCGAGGTCGCCGACCCCGTGACCGACGCCGACGATGTCGCCGTCGACGACGAAGCCGCCGAGGAGATCGCCGGCGAAGACTTCGATGCCGAGGGCGCGGATCGCTGGCCCGATCCCGACGCGACAGACGCCGACCTCCGCGACCGCGACGCCGATACCGCGTCCGGCGACGCTTCCTCCGATCCCGAAATTTCCCCGGACGACGGCGACGTCGGCCCGAATGACACCACGACGTCCGACGACGTCCCGGAGCACACCGCATGACCGCTGCACCCCGCCGTACCCTTACCCTCAAACGCTCGCAGCCGGACGACAACACGCCGGTCGTCGAGGAACGGCTGCACAAGGTCCTCGCCAACGCGGGCCTGGGCTCGCGACGGCTGCTCGAACAGCGCATCCAGAACGGCGAGATTTCGGTCAACGGCACGCCGGCGACGATCGGTCTCAGCGTGAAGAGCGGCGACCGGGTCGAAGTCGACGGCAAGCTGTTCGTCGTGATCCGCGACGACGCGGAACAGGCGCAGGTGCTGGTCTATCACAAGCCCGAAGGTGTCGTGACCACGCGCGAAGATCCCGAAGGCCGCCCGACGGTGTTCGAACAGCTGCCACGGCTCAAAGGCCAGCGCTGGATCGCGGTCGGCCGTCTCGACATCAACACCACGGGCCTGCTGTTGCTGACGACTGACGGCAATCTCGCCAACGCGTTGATGCATCCGTCCAGCGAGATCGAGCGCGAATACATCTGCCGCGTTCACGGCGAGGTGCCGGACGAAGTGCTCGAGCGTCTCAAGGCCGGCATCGAACTCGACGACGGTCCGGCGCATTTCGACGATATCGGCGTGATCAGCCGCAGCGGCAGCCACTCCTGGTTCCGCGTCGTCATCAAGGAAGGCCGCAATCGCGAAGTGCGCCGCCTCTGGGACGCCGCCGGCTTCCTCGTCAGCCGTCTCAAGCGCGTGCGCTACGGCACCGTCGAGCTGCCGCGGCCGCTGAAGCGCGGCCACTCGCAGGAACTCGATGCCGAAGACACCAAGGCGCTGCGCGAACTCTGCGGTGCGACGCAGGGCGAGCCGACGCTGACCTTGCAGCCGGTCATCCATCAGCGCCGTGCCAGCCAGAGCGCAGTCACCGAATATCGCCCCGCTCCGCGCGGCAGCGCGCAGCAGGCCTGGGTCGGCGCCGACCGCGCCGAGGCGCGCGAGCTGACCCGCTTCGATCGCATCCGCGACGACGCCCCGGGCCGTCCGGGTCGCGGCGCTCCGCGCGGTGCCAAGCGTTTCGGCGGCGGCGGCGCGCCGCGCGGCAACGCCCCGGCCCGCGGCGGCCGCGCCGTCGAGGGCAATACCGACAAGCCGCAGCGTCGTCCCGCGCGACGCGGTGCGGCGCCGGGTCAGGAAGTCGTCATGCCGCGCACCTGGTCGGCCGGCGATGAATTCGGCCGTGGCGCGAACCGCGGCGGCGGTCGGCCGGCCGGTGGTCCCCGCGGCCCGGGCCGTGGGCCGCGAGGCGAAGGCGGCGGTCAACGCACTGAGGGGGGCGGACGTCCCTGGAACAACGAGAATCGCGGCAATCGCAGCGACGACACGCGCGGCAACCGCGCCTCGCTGCCCTACGGTCACCCGGGTGCCGCCGACCACGGCAACCGTGCCGAGCCCAACGGCAACCGCGGCAGCTATGGCGAGCGCCCCGGCGAGCGTTCCGGCAACCGCGGCGGCTATGGCGAGCGCTCGGGCAATCGCGGCAACTACGGCGATCGCAGTGCTTCGCCCTACGGTGAACGCAACACGCGGGGACCGGGTGGTCCTGGCGGTCCGGGCGGTGCGCGTCCGGGTGGCGGACGCCCCGGTGGCGGCGGGCCTCGCCCCGGCGGTGGGCGACCCGGCGGCGGCAATCGCCCGGGCGGTCCCGGTCGACCCGGCGGCGGCGGTCGACCCGGCGGCGGCAATCACCCCGGCGGCAATCGCGGCAATCGCGGCGGCGGTCCGCGCGGCGGCAATCGCTGACCCTTCCCGCATTCCGAAGCAGCAGCAACGAAAAACCCCGCCGATGGCGGGGTTTTTCGTTGCCGCAATGGCAAATGCCGATCAGTCGAGCTTGAGCGACTTCTTGGTGCGCTCGCGACGACCGGATTCCTTGGCCTGGTATTCGCTTTCGCATCCGTTGCGCTCGACCATGACGCAGTCGAGATATTCGCTGATCTCCACGAGCGCCGCGCGGATCGCCTTGCCGGCCGGCGTGTTCTTCTCGGACGCGAGATTGCCGCCGAAGCCGCCGCGATAGACGCCGACCGCAACACCGCCGCCCGAGGCGCGACCTTCGATCGTGCGCGAGTACTCGATGTCGCCCGTGCTCGTGTTGACGACGCGGACGTCGACGGCCAGGTAGGCGTCGCTCTTCTTGCCGCCGAGCGAAATGCCCTTGAAGCTGATGCCGCCGCCGGTCGACTGGGTGTTTTCCTCGTACGCCGTCACGGTGCCCATGACGAGGTAGTCGGCGCCCGTGACCTTGCCCATCTTGGCGCCGGTGCCGGAGCGCACGCGGCCCGATGCGGCCAGGTTCTGCTCCTCGAGCACCTTGTCGAGCTTGGCACGCTCGACGATCGTGAAATTGCCGCTGGAGCCGAGCTCGTTCGACAGCATGCCCGACAGTTCCCAGCCCACACCGCCGCGCCACCAGGCTGCACCGGTTTCATTCTTGAACTCGGCCACGCCGATCGCGATCTTGCCGGCGGCCAGCACCGGGCTCGCCGCGAACGCACCGGTAAGTGCCAGCGCTACACCCAGAACCCACTGTTTCATTGCCCTGCTCCTCAGATATCGGATAAGTACGGCTGCCCCCTGCCGACCCGCGGCGCCCGGACCTGATCCGATTGCCACGCAAGCAGGTAAATCTTCACGTTCGCTGGACGAACGGCGTCATTCTAGCGACGCCGCCACGGCCATCGCCAGCGACGCCCGTATGCGCAGCAAGCCTGAACGCAGCCGGGCGGCGAATCCGAACAGCGCATCGCCGCCTGCAGTCCTGAATACGCAATTCCGCAGCGAAACGCGTCATGGCCCGCCGCGACCGGCGCCGGCCGCCTGCTGCGCCGCAGCGTGCGCATCGTGTGGCATTTACCACTAGTCCACAAAACAACAACAACCACACACGGAACTTCGTCGCCGCGCTGCGGTCTCCTCGCACGTTAACTCGCGTGCAACCTTGGCTTAACGCGGCGTCCACACGGCATGCGTATGCTCTGCGCTCCGTTTCGCCGGAAGGGATATGAACTATGCGCACATTGCGCACTTTGGAAACACGCGTCCTCGGCTACGCGATCGAACGCGTCGACGAACGCGATCACCTCGGAACGGTACGCGCCACATGGTACGAGGTGCTCTGCCCGGAACTCGGCAACGTGCTGGGCAGCTGCGCCGATCGCGCCGGGGCCGAACGCATCGTGATCCGCCGCGAGCTCGAGCAGGCGCGCCGCGCGTTGCCGCTGAACGCATCGGTCAGAGCCGCCTGACAAGCCGCGGATCGTGCGTCGGGACGCATGCGGCGGCTTGCCGCCGGCGCGAGGTAACGGCACAGTGTCGCCTCCCGACGCCGTTCCGCGCGCATGACCGCCTGCACCGTCTACTACAATCCCGAGTGCTCCAAGAGCCGCGCGTTGCTCGCACTGCTCGAGGAACGCGCCGTCGCCGCACGTCTCGTCGACTATCGCCGGTCACCGCTGTCGGCGGACGATCTGGCGCGGCTCGTCCTGCAGCTCGGCGACGCGGCGCGCGACCTGCTGCGGCGCGACGAGCCGGCGTACGCGACGCTCGGGTTCGGTCGACGCGAACCCACCCCCGCGGACATCGTCGCTGCACTGCAGCAGCATCCGCAGCTGATGCAGCGGCCCATCCTGGTCTGCGGCGACCGTGCACTGATCGCACGGCCGCCGGAACGCGCGCTCGCGCTGCTCTGACCATGGACAAACTGCAGGCCATGCAATTGTTCGTCCGCGTCGTCGACGCGGGCAGTTACACCGCGGCCGCGGATCAGATGGAGATCTCGCGGGCACTCGCGAGCAAGCTCGTGCAGTCGCTCGAAGAGCAGCTCGGCGTGCGCCTGCTGCACCGGACCACGCGCAAGCTGAGCCTGACCGAAGCCGGCGAGCACTATTACCAGCGCGTCAGCGAAATCCTCGGCAGTCTCAGCGAAGCCGAGGCCGCGGCGTCGGAACTGCAGGCGGAGCCCCGCGGCCGGCTGCGCGTTTCCGCACCGATGTCGTTTGCGATCCACCATCTCGGCGCGGCGATCGCGGAATTCCAGCAGCGTCATCCGCGTATCGAACTCGAGATCAACCTCAACGATCGCCAGGTCGACCTCGTCGAAGAGGGCTTCGACGTGGCCGTGCGCATCGCGCGCCTGGCCGATTCGAGTCTCGTCGCGCGGCGCATCGCGCCCTGCCGCCTGCTGCTGGTCGCGAGTCCCGCGTACCTCGAGCGCGCCGGCCGGCCGCAGCAGCCGCAGGATCTCGCGGCGCACAATTTCCTGAGCTACACGCTCGCCGCCCGCCGCGACGAGATCGTGCTGGTCAACGGCAACGAACGTCACACGGTCAATCTCAACGGCACCCTGCGCGTCAACAACGGCGACGTGATCGCATCGGCCGCGATCGCCGGCCTCGGCATGTGCATATCGCCGTCGTTCCTGATCTGGCAGCGCCTGCGCCGCGGCGAACTCGTTCCGGTGCTGCCGCAATGGCAGATTCCGGATATCGCCGTGCATGCGGTCTATCCCGCAGGCCGCACCTTGCCGGCGAAGACGCGCAGCTTCATCGACTTTCTCGTCGAGCGCTTCGGCCCCGAGCCGTACTGGGATCAGCCCGGTCCCTGACGCCATGCACGACGCCGGATCGCGCCTCGTTGCGGGCACCGGGCGCTGCACCGCCGCCGTCCCCACCCTAGTGCGGAAGTAACTGTTGCCGGCGGCGGATCTTCGCCTATAGTCGGCGACGACCGTCCGCACGGGAATGCGCGTGCGCGCCGTTACGGAGCGCCGCCGGAAAGGTCTGGTCGGTAGGAACGCCGCGAGGCGGAACGTATCGACGTCGCCCGTTCAGCGAAGGGAAACGGCCGCCATGCGGACGTTGCGCCGAACGGGATGCAGTGCTCCGCTCGTTGCTCATCTCGGGGAAACATCATCATGCGCAAACCGCTGTATCTCGCTCTTGTCGCTTTGCTCGGCGGCACGACCGCCCATGCCGCCGACACAGTACGTGTCCGCATCGACCACTCCGCCGGTGCCGTCGTCGAATCGCTGTCCCTCCGTCCGCTCAACCGCGTCGCCTACGGCAGCTTCCAGGTACTGGAGCTCACTGCCGCCGACGCGCAGAAGCTGCTCGATCGCTCGCCGAACGCGACGATCCTCGCGGACGCCGGCCGCATCCGTTTCAATCAGGTGGATTTCGATCCGCTGGTCAATCCGTCGCGCATCGGCGACGGCGCATTTCCGACCACGGCCGGCGGCGAAGGCCTGCACCTCGTGCAGTTCGACGCGCCGATCAAGCAGGCCTGGCGCTCCGAACTCGAGAAACGCGGTCTGCGCGTGCTGCAGTACTACCCGGGCGAGGCATTCCTGGTCTGGGGCAAGATCGACAGCGTCGCCGAAACCATCGCACTGCCGCACGTGCGCTGGCAGGGCGGCTTCCTCGCCGACTACAAGATCAATCCGGACCTGCACAACCGCAGCGGCCGCATCAGCAACGTCGACGTGCACTTCTACAACAACGGTGACGTCGCCGGTGTCATCGGAGCGCTCGAGAAGCTCGGCGCGACCGTGCTGGCGCATGCGCCGGCACAGCCGGACAAGGCGTTCTTCGACGCGTGGATCCAGGTCGATGCGGACAAGCTCGCCGAAATCGCGCGCCTGCCGCAGGTCGTCGCGCTGGCCTTCGCGAGCCCGACCATCCGCTTCGAGGACGAGATGTCCTCACAGATCGTGGCCGGCAACTACGACGGCTCCAATCAGCCGCAGACCGGCTATGCGCCCTGGCTCACCGGCTTCGGCTTCAACGGCAACGGCGTGACCTGGGCCGTCGTGGATACCGGCGTCGATCTCGGCCATCCCGACCTGTCGCCGCGTCTCGTCGGCGGCTTCAGTTATCCGGGCTGCGCCGGCGCGAACGGCGACGACGAAGCATCCGGCGGACACGGCACGCACGTCGCCGGCATCATCGCCGGCATGGCGATCGGCGACGGCGCCGGCGCGACCGTCGACGAAGACGATGCCAACGGCTTCCGCTATGGCCAGGGTCTCGCAACCGGCGTCTCGATCTATCCGGTCTGCACCGGCACGGCCTGGCCGCCGGCCGGCGGCTGGCAGAGCCTGTCCAAGACCTCGCTGGGCGGCAACGCCATCGGCATGAACTCGAGCTGGACCACCGGCGAAGGCACGGCGCACGGCTATCAGGCCAGCGAACGCACATTCGACTCGATGATCCGCGATGGCGACTTCGACACCGCCGGCAACCAGCCCTTCATCATTTCGTTCTCGGCCGGCAACAGCGGTCCGAACCCGAGCACGCTGACCGCGCCGAAAGAAGCGAAGAACCCGATCTCGACCGCGTCGTCGCTGAATTTCCGCGCGGGTGCGATCAACAACCTGTCCGGCTTCTCGAGCCGCGGCCCGGCCGTCGACGGCCGCACCCTGCCGACGATTTCCGCACCGGGCGACACCATCGCATCGACGAAGCGCCGCGCCGGCGCCTCGCAGTGCGGCACGTCGATCGCAGGCACCAACAACTACTACGCCAACTGCAGCGGCACGAGCATGGCCGCGCCGCACGTGTCGGGAACGATTTCGATCCTGGCGCAGTGGTGGCGCACGAATCATGGCGGCGCGACGTTCAGCCCGGCCATGGCCAAGGCGCTGCTGATGAACGGCGCGGTCGACATGGCCACTGCCGACGTGCCGAACAACAACGAAGGCTGGGGACGCATCCACATTCCGCGCACGACCGGCGGCGCCGTGCCGCGCCACACGGTCGACCAGACGGTGGTGCTCGACAACGCGGGCGATACGCACGTGATCTCGGGCGGCATCTCGGATCCGACCAAGCCGGTCCGCATCACGCTGGCCTATACCGATGCACCCGGCGCCGTCGGCGCGAATCCGGCACTCGTGAACAACCTCGACCTCGAAGTCGTCAACGGCGCCAACACCTACAAGGGCAACGTGTTCACCGCCGGCGTATCGACGACGGGCGGCACCGCCGACGCGAAGAACAACACCGAAAACGTGTTCCTGCCGGCCGGCGCGAGCGGCTCGTTCACCATCACCGTGCGTGCGACCGCGCTGCCCGGCGACGGCGTGCCGGGTACCGGCGACGCGACCGACCAGGATTTCGCGCTGATCTGCGACAACTGTGCGCTCGCGCCGAACTACTCGCTGCAGGCGACGCCGAGCTCGCAGGAAATCTGCGCGCCGACCCCGGCAACGTACGGCATCAACATCGGCTCCATCCTCGGCTACACCAACCCGGTGACGCTGTCGACGAGCAACGTGCCCGCGGGTGCCAGCGTCAATGTCACGCCGACTTCGGTCACGCCGGCCGGCACGGCGACGGCGACCTTGAATCCGGGTTCGCTCGCGGCGGGCAGCTACACGTTCAACCTCGACGCGAACTCTGCCAGCGGCGCGCAGACCGCGTTGCTCGGCCTGGAACTCGCGACCGCAATTCCGGCCACGCCGACATTGACCACGCCGGCGAACAACGCGACCGCGGTCGCGATCGCGCCGACCCTGACCTGGTCCGCATCGGCGCAGACCAAGAACTATGTGGTCGAGGTCGCGACCGACACCGGCTTCACGAATATCGTGTTCACTCAGAACGTCGCCGGCACGACGACGAGCACGACCGTGGCTCCGGCGCTGAACTCGAACACGCGCTACTACTGGCGCGTGCGCAGCGGAAACATCTGCGGCACGAGCACGAACTCGGCGGTGTTCACGTTCAAGACGCAGCCGGCACTCGGCGACTGCGACGACACGCAGGCGGCCAACTCGGTCTTCTCGCATGACGTCG
>CAMLSI010000012.1 GCA_946482585.1 uncultured Lysobacteraceae bacterium | reverse complement strand
CGGCCCGCCGCTACCGATCCGGATTCCGCCACCCTCGCCGCACTCAAGCCCAGCGAACGAACACGCAGACGCAGTAGCGATCGGCCATACTTCGACGTCGCCAGCCCTGATTGCCTTCGCGCCCGATGAACGACTCCGCGCCTTCCGACACACCGGTTCCCAAGCCGCCTCTGCCTTCCGCCGCCGCCGCAGGCCCGGGACATTGCGCCAATTGCGGCGCGACCCTGCATGGCCCGCATTGCCATCAGTGCGGCCAGCCGGTTAAAGGCATGATCCGGCCGCTGTCGGGCCTGACCGCCGACGTCGTCGACAGCGTGTTCAACGTCGATTCGCGCATCCTGCGCACGCTCGGCCCGCTGTATTTCAGGCCCGGGTTTCTCACGACCGAATACTTCATCGGCCGGCGGGTGCGCTATGTCACGCCGTTCCGGCTGTTCTTCTTCCTGACCGTGATCGCCTTCCTCGTCACCCAGGTCTTCAGCGAACAGGTGGGCCTGAGCGCAACGATCGGGCGCGGTTCCGAAGCGCTGGCGACGATCCAGGCCGCGACGACGCCCGAAGCCGTGTCGACGCAGCGCGACATCGCGCTGGCCAGCCTCGACGTCGCGATCAAGAACGTCGGCCTGCCCGAAGAGGCCCGCCGCGAAATCGAAGCGGCGCGCGAGGAAATCCGCAAGCAGGCGCAGGAGCGCATCGCGTTTCTCGAGAAAGTGAAAGAAGCCAGGGCCAAGGGAGAGCCGCCGCCGCTGCCGCCGGAAGCCGGCAACATCAAGCTGCCGAAGCCGCCTGCGATTCCGGTTCCGCCGGCAGCCCCGGCCGAATCCGCGGAACCGGCGAAACCCGCCCATGCGGGCAAGACCTCGCCGCCGGGAATGCAGCCGCTCATCGTCGACGACGACGACGATCTGCGCGTGTCGTTCAACGGCCAGCCCTGGGACCCCAAGACCAATCCGCTGAAGGTGTCGTGGCTGCCCGATGCGGGCAACGCGAAATTGAACGAACTCGCCGGTGCGTTCGCGACGAACCTGAAGAGTCTCACGACCAACCCCAAACGTGTGGTCGCCGCGTTCTTCGGCGTGCTGCCGCAGACCCTGTTCGTGCTGATGCCGCTGTTCGCCGTGATGCTGAAGATCTTCTTCATCTTCAAGCGGCGCTACTACATGGAACATCTGATCGTCGCGATCCACAGCCATGCGTTCCTGTCGCTGAGCATGCTCGTGATCTCGCTGCTCGGCATCGCACGCCTCGCGTTTCCGGCGGTGGCGATGCCGCTGGGCTGGCTCATGGTCGCCGCAGCGGCGTGGATGCCGCTCTACCTGCTGCTGATGCAGAAGCGCGTCTACCGGCAGAACTGGTTCATGACCCTGTTCAAGTACGGGGTGATCGGCTGGTGCTACAGCTTCCTGATCGGTTTCGCGATCGCCGCAGCGCTGGTGATCTCGCTGGTCGTCGCATGATCGTCTACGAAGTCAGCATCGACGTCGACCGCGCGATCGTCGCGGCATATCTCGAATGGCTGCGCGAGCACGTCGCGCAGATGCTGCGCTTCGACGGCTTCGTCGAGGCGCACATCGCCGAACGTGCGGATCTCCCCGACGATGCGCCGCGACACGGCTTCGTGATCGCATATCGCCTGCGCGACCGGGCCGCGCTCGATGCGTATTTCGCGAATCACGCCACCGACATGCGCGCCGACGGCGAACGGCGTTTCGGCGGCCGCTTCAGCGCGAGCCGCCGCGTGCTGCGCGAGCTCGGCTGAATCGCAGCGATCAGTCGGCCGGCGCCGTCGACCGCAGGCGAGCGGCGCGCTGTTCCGGCGTCATGCGCAGGAACTCCTGCCGCAGTGCGGCGCGCTCGGGTTGCGGCGTCGCGAGCAACAGCTGGCGAAACGCCTTGCGTTGCGGCGGGGGGAGCGCATCCATCAACACGCGCATCGGCTTGCGCTCCGTCTCGGGTAGCGACTGCAGCCAGCGCTCTCGCGCGAGTGCGCGGCGTTCGCTGCTCGCGCCCTGCAGGAACGCGCGCCGTTCGGCCGGACTCATGCGCTGGAATTCCTCGCGGAGCCGCGCGCGTTCCTCGGGCGGCAGACTGCGGAAGCGTTCGAGTCCGCGACGCACGCGTTCCTGCTGTTCCGGCGGCATCGCACGAAACGAACGGAAGCGCTCGCGCAGCACCTGACGCTCGGCCGGTGTCAGCGCCTGCCAGCGACGAAAGCGGTCCTGCATCTGCGCGCGCTTTTCCGGCGGCATCGCGGCCCAGCGCGCGGCGGCGCGGCGCAGGCGTGCCTGCCGTTCCGGCGGCAGGCGATCCCACTCCGCCGCGAACGGCTGCAGATGCTCGCGTTCGGTCGCGCCGAGGCTCGCATACGGTATCGGTGCGGACGGGGCCTCGGCCGGCGTCTGCGCCGGCGCGGTCGATGCGAGCAGCGCCAGCAGCACGAACGCGGCGGCGCGCAGGCCGGAAGCATCACGACGCATCGTCATCGTCCTCTGCAGCGGCGGCGGCATCCGGAGCCGGCAACTCGGCCGGATCGATCCATTCGCCCTGCGCGTCCTCGAACTCGCTCATGTAAAGCAGCAATGCCGCGTCGGGCGCGGCGGCAGTGTCCTTCGCATCCGCGGCGGTTCCGGCCGCGCGCGGCGGCGGCGCGGGCGCAGTGGCTGCCGGCGGCGCGGCGGCCACCGTCGCCGCGGCGGCGCAGAACGCACCTGCGCTCAGCCATTGTGGTCGCCGTCGGCGTCGAGCCATGCATAGAACTCCAGATCGTCGGTCATCTCGAACTCGCCGTCAGCCAGCAGTTCGGCGTCTTCGGGCGACAGCGTCGACGCACCGGTCGCCGCCGGATCCTGCGTCGCATCGGGCCACCAGATCACGGCGGCGAGCAGCAGCGAAGCGGCGACGGCCAGGCGTCTGGGCCATTGCCACGCGCTGCGCTGCGGTGCCGCGGCGGCGAGCGCGCGCTGACGCGCGCGGTTCAGGCGCGACAGGGTCGCTGCGTCGAGCTCCTGTGTCGAGGCCTCGAGCAGGCTGCGCGCCTGGTCGGTCCAATCGGGAGTGGGTTTCATCGATGCGCCTCCAGGGCAGTGCGCAGCGCGTTGAGCGCGCGCCAGAGATGCGTTTTTACGCTGCCTTCGCCGCAGCGCATGGCGATGGCCGTGTCGGCCACGTCGAGTCCTTCCCAGATCCGCAGCAGAAACGCCTGGCGCTGGCGCAGCGGCAGTCCGCGCAGCGCCGCGTCGAGCGCCTGCCCCGCGTCCTCGCTGACGAGCCGCGCGAGCGGACCGGTTTCCGCGGCGTCGACCGCGGTCGCGATGGGATCGTCGTCATCGTCATCGTTGCGCGACGGCCACAGCGCCGCGAGCCAGCGTCCGCGCACCTGGCTGCGCCGGTGCCAGTCGGTCACGCGGCTGTCGAGTACGCGGTAGAACAGCGGCGGCCATTCCGCCTCGGGCTTGCCCGCGTAGTTGCGCACGAACGCGAGCATGGCTTCCTGCACCAGGTCCATCGCCTCGTCGCGATGGCCGACCGAGAGCTCGGCGATACGCAGCGCCCGCCGCTCGACGCTGCGCAGAAAGCCGTCGAGGCGAGTCTTCGCGGTAGCGGCATGCGCATCGTCCAGTGGCATCCAATCCAGGTCCGTCGCCGGGTGAGCAGTCATTGTAGGGGTGCGGCTGAGTCGATCGTCATGCGGCATGGGCGGTCCCGGTTCGTCGTGGCGCCGCCAGCACGAAGGCCTGCCGGCGGCTCCGCTCGGACGCTTTCCGCCGCGTCCTAGGCCCCTCAACGCGCAGCGTCCGCCCTGGTTGACACGCGACAAACCCAGCAACGGCGCGGTGGAGCGAGCGCAGCCGCCGTGTCAAGCGTTGTACACAGCCCGGCGGCGGCGGCGGGAAGACGCTGCAGCAAACCACAAAGTGCTGCATATGACCCTTTTAAGACAATTTAACCTACTGATTCACAAGGCTTATGGCGAATTGATTAAAGATTCACCAAGCTCGGGCGAAGCCCGTATTTACGGCCTTTGCACGCGACTGCCGGTCGTTCTTCCACAAGCTTATCCACAGGCCTTGTGGATAAGCGTTAAATCCTTTTCAAAACAGTTCTCTGTACGCCAATGCTCACGCAACGCCCAAGAATGTTGCGGGAGCGCTCGGGAACGTTGGCGGAGCCGGCCGGCGGACACGTCCGAGGCCCCTGGCGCGCCTTCCCGGCCTCGGACATGATCGGCGCTTCGCCCTGCCGGTAGACCGTCATGTCCGCCTTCGACGCCTCGCTCGATCGCCGCCGCTTCCTGGCCCTGACCGCCGCCGCCACGACCGCGCTCGCGGCGCCGCGGCTCCATGCGGATGCCGACCGGTACCGGCGCTGGCGCGGCAGCCTCATCGTCAATGCGCTCGGCGGCATCGGCAACCCCAACGCCGAAGGCAGCGACGACAACCCGTCCGGCCTCGCCGAGGGCAAGCGCAAGCGGATCACGGTCGACGCACGCGAGCTCGCCGACTTGCGCGCTTCGGGCCTGACGGCGGTCAACTGCACCCTGGGCTACGTCGCCGGTCCCGGGGACCCGTTCCGGCGCACGGTGTCCGAGATCGCGCAGTACGAGCGGCTGTTGCAGGACTACCCGGCCGTCTTTCTGAAGGTGCTGCGCGCAGCCGACATCGAACAGGCGCGCCGCGACGGCAAGGTCGGGCTGATCTACGGTTTCCAGAACAGCGCGATGATCGGCGACGAGCTCGAACGCATCGATGTCTTCGCCGACCTCGGCGTGCGCGTGATCCAGCTGACTTACAACCCGGCCAATGCGGTCGGCGACGGCGCGATGGCAAAAGAGAATCGCGGGCTGACTCCGTTCGGCCGCGAAGTCGTCGCGCGACTCAATGAAAATCACCTCATGGTCGATCTGTCGCACAGCGGCGAGAAGACCTGCCTCGAAGCCGCGCGAGCGTCGAAGCAGCCCATCTCGATCAATCACACCGGCTGTCGCGCCCTCGTGGACCTGCCACGCAACAAGACCGACGAGGAACTGAAGCTCGTCGCCGACAAAGGCGGCTTCGTCGGCATCTATTTCATGCCGTTCCTCGCGACCCGGGGCAACGTCACGGCAGACGACGTCATCGCGCACATCGAACACGCGGTCAAGGTCTGCGGCGAGGAGGCCGTCGGCATCGGCACCGACGGCACGACGACGCAGATCGACGACCTCGACGCGTACCGCGCCGTGCTCGCGCGCATGAACGAGGAGCGGCGCAAGGCCGGTGTCGCCGCGCCCGGCGAAGGGCCACAGACATTGCCGTTCGCGGTCGACTTGCGCGGCGCCGATCAGTATCTCGAACTCGCCGCGCGGCTGGAGAAACGGGGCCACGCCGCGACGCGCATCGAGAAGATTCTCGGCGGCAACTTCCTGCGCTACGCGAAGGCGGTCTGGCAATAGTGGCCAGCAACGGACGAATCGAAAGCAGCCCGCTCGTCCTGGCCGCGCAGGACTTACCGCTCGCCTGGCCAATCGCTCGGGCTGTCGGCTGCGCTCCGCGGCAGTACCCTGCACGACCAAACCTTTGCGATCCCTCTTCCGATTCGTCCGTTACCGGCCACTAGGCACACGGAGACCGCCATGTCCGAGGAATTCGTCGCCCTGATCAACCGCGTCGTCGTGCCGGTCGGGCTCGTCGCGATCATGCTGAGCATGGGGCTGTCGCTGAAGCCGCGCGATTTCGCCGAGGTCGCGCGCAATCCGCGTGCGGTGTTCGGCGGCCTGTTCGGCCAGCTCGTGCTGCTGCCGCCGCTCGCCGTGCTCGTCGCCTGGGCGTTCCGGCTACCGCCCGCGATGGCGACGGGACTGTTCATCCTCGCGATCTGTCCCGGTGGCATCACCTCGAACGCAATCACCTACGCGGCCAAAGCCAACGTCGCGCTCGCAGTAGTGCTGACGACATCGTCGAGCCTGATCACGGTGTTCACGATTCCGCCGCTGATGAACTGGGGACTCGCCCACTATTTCGTCGGCGGCGACGTGCCTCCGCTGTCGGTACCGGCGACGATGCTGCAGCTCGCGCAGATGACGCTCGCGCCGATCCTGACCGGCATGCTCGTGCGCTATCTCTGGCCCGATGCCGCCGAGCGCATGACAGTCTGGCTGCGGCCCGCGTCGCTGGTCGTGCTGGTCGCGGTGATCGGCTTCGCCGTGTTCGCGAGCCTGGGGCTCGTCGTCGACAATCTGCTGCGCGCAGGCCCCGCCGCCTTCGTGCTCAACGCGACGAGCATGGGACTCGGCCTGCTGATCGCGGGGCTGCTCGGACTGAATCGCAACGACAGCCTCACGGTCGCGATCGAGGTCGGCATCCACAACGCGACGATGGCGACCTTCCTGTCGCTGTCGGTGCTCAAGTCCATGTCGCTCGCGATCACGCCGACGATCTACGGCATCATCATGATCGCGAACGCCGGGCTGCTCGTGCGCTGGCTGCGCCGGCGCGAAACCGCAGCCGCGAACGCGCAGGCGACCGCGGCATGAACCTGCTCGTGATCGACGCGGCGCAGGTGCGCGCCGAGCTCGACCCGAGCGACTGCATCGCGGTGCTGCGCGACGCGATGATCGCGCTGTCGGACGGCCGCGCACGCCAGCCGCTGCGCAGCATCCTCGATCTCGATGAAGGTGATGCGTTCGGTCTGATGCCGGGTGCGCTCGCCGACGGCAGTTTCGGCGCAAAACTGATCAGCGTGTTTCCGCGCAACTTCGCGCGCGGCCTGCCCTCACATCAGGGCGCGATCGTGCTGTTCGATCGCGACAGCGGCGCGCCGGTCGCACTCGTCGACGCGAGCGCCGTTACCGCGATGCGCACCGCCGCGGCATCGGCACTCGCGACCGACGCGCTCGCGCGCCGCGATGCGCGCACGCTGGCGCTGCTCGGCTACGGCGAACAGGCGGCGACGCATCTCGACGCGATCGCCCGCGTGCGCGACATCGCCGAGGTGCGGGTCTGGGGTCGCTCGCGCGACCGCGCCGACGCATTCGTCGCGCGGCAATGCGGAACGGCACCGCTGCGTGCCTGCGACACCGTCGCCGACGCCGTCGCCGGTGCCGATATCGTCTGCTGCCTCACGGCTGCGCACGAGCCCATCCTGTTCGGCAGTCAGCTCGAACCCGGCATGCACGTGAATCTGGTCGGATCCGGACGCGCAGGCCCGGTCGAAGTCGATCACGTGGTCGTGCAGCGCACGCGGTTCTTTGCGGACCATCGCGAATCCGTGCTGCACCAGGGCGCCGAATTCCTGCGCGCGAAGCAGGCCGGACTCGTCGACGACGGCCACGTGCTCGGCGAAATCGGCGACGTGCTCGCGGGCCGTCTCGAGGGACGCCGCGCCGATACCGACCTCACCGCGTACAAGTCGCTGGGCAGCATCGTGCAGGATCTCGCGACCGCGCAGTGGCTGGTGCGGCGCGCGGCCGAACGCGGCTTCGGCACGCGAGTGTGATGCCTCACGCGTAACGGCGGATCATTCCGGCGGATTCTGTCAGCCGTACTCGCGCGGCAGCGCACGGATTGGTTTCCAGTTCGCGCGTCCCCAGCTACGCTGCAGTCCCGACCGGATCGACCCCGTATCGCGAAGCGTCTGTCGTCCATGCCCGAGATCCTGCGCGTCGCCGTACCGGTGCCGCTACCGCAGCTGTTCGACTACCTCGCTCCGCGCGGCACGATGCCCGCGCCCGGATGCCGCGTCGTCGTGCCGTTCGGCCCGGGACGCCAAGTCGGCATCGTCGTCGGCAGCGCGACCGAGAGCGAAGTGCCGCGCGGCAAGCTCAAGCCGGTCATCCGGATGCTCGATGCGGAACCGTTGCTCACGCGCGAACTGCTGTCGACCCTGCAATGGGCTTCGCGCTACTACCAGCATCCGCTCGGCGCCGTGCTCGAGACGGCATTGCCGGTCGGACTGCGACAGGCGAAGCCGTTGCCGCTCGAAGGATATCGCGCGCTCGCGCTCAGCGCGGAAGGTCGCGAGACCGGCGCCGACACCCTGCGCCGCGGCACGCGCATCCGCGAACTGTTCGAACGCCTCGCGGGCGGACCGCTGACCTACGCCTCGCTCGACCTCGCACTGCCGCGCTGGCGCGACAGTGCGACGGCGCTGCGCCAGCGCGGCCTCGTCGAAACCGTCGCGGTCGCGGCGAGCACGGACCTCACGGCGACCGTCGTGACGCCGCCGCCGCTGAATGCGGCCCAGGACGAGGCGATCGCGCGTGTCGGCGCGGCGCTGGATCGCTTCCAGTCATGGCTGCTCGAAGGCGTGACCGGCAGCGGCAAGACCGAGGTCTATCTCGGACTCATCGATCGCGTGCTCGCGCAGGGACGCCAGGCGCTGATGCTTGTGCCGGAAATCGGACTCACGCCACAGACCCTGCGCCGTTTTCGCGACCGCTTCGGCCATCGCGTGCACGCGCTGCATTCGGGACTGGCCGAAGCCGAGCGTTCGCGCGCCTGGCTCGCTGCCGCGCGCGGCGACGCGGCGGTCATCCTCGGCACACGTTCGGCGATCTTCTCGCCGATGCCGAAGCTCGGCCTGATCGCCATCGACGAGGAACACGACGGCTCGTACAAGCAGCAGGATGGTTTTCGCTACAACGCGCGCGATCTCGCGCTGGTCCGTGCACGCGCGCTCGGGATCCCGGTCGTGATCGGCTCGGCGACGCCGTCGCTCGAAAGCCTCGCCAACGTCGCCGCGGGCCGCTATGAACGACTCGACCTGCCGCAGCGCGCCGGCGACGCGCGTCCGCCGCAATTGCGCATCGTAGATGCACGGCGCACGCGCCTGAGTCACGGCCTCGGTCCGGAATTGCTGAGCGCGATCGGCGACGCGCTCGCGCGCGGCGAACAGGCGCTGATCTTCCGCAACCGGCGCGGTTATGCGCCGGTACTGCTCTGCCACGATTGCGGCTGGCACGCCGACTGCGAGCGCTGCGCGAAGCCGATGACCCTGCACCGCCAGCGCGGCCGTCTCGTCTGCCACCACTGCGAAGCCGAACGTCGCGTGCCGACACAGTGCGGCGAGTGCGGCAGCGCACAGCTGATGCCGCAGGGACAGGGCACCGAACGCCTCGAGGAAGCGCTGACCGAGCTGTTCCCCGATACGCCGGTAGTTCGTATCGATCGCGAAACGACGCGACGACGCGGCGCGCTCGAGGCGCTGCTCGACCGGCTCGGACCGCATCAGCCCGGCATCTACGTCGGCACGCAGATGCTCGCCAAAGGGCATGACCTGCCGAACCTCACTCTCGTCGCGATCCTCGGTGTCGACGAAGGACTGCACAGCATCGATTTCCGCGCAAGCGAGCGGCTCGGCCAGCTCATCGTGCAGGTCGCCGGCCGCGCCGGCCGCGCGAGCAAGCCCGGCACGGTGTTGCTGCAGACGCACCATCCGGACGACGCGCTGTTAGCCACGCTGTTGAAGGGCGGCTATCGCGCGCTGGCGCAGCAACTGCTCGACGAACGTCGCGATGCCGGCTGGCCGCCGTTCGCGCACCTCGCCCTGCTGCGCGCGGAAGCCAAGGATCCGCTCGCGCCGCAGGAATTCCTGGCGGCCTGCCATGCGGCCGCCGGCGGCGCCGACGGCGTGGAGGTGCACAGTCCGATTCCGGCACCGATGCCGTTGCGCGCGGGGTTCGCGCGCAGCCAGATGATTCTGTCGGCGAACGATCGAAGCAAACTCCAGGCCGTGCTGCCGACCTGGATGGAAACCTGGCGCCAGCTGCCCTCGGCGCGGCGCGTTCGCTGGTCCCTCGACGTGGACCCGCTCGACCTCTATTGAAGGCCATCTCGTGAGCACATCATGCACAGTGAACACCAACCGCACGTGGTCATCGTCGGCGGGGGATTCGGGGGGTTGTGGGCCGCCCGGGCCCTTGCGCGGAGTCCGGTCCGCATAACGCTCGTCGATCGCGTCAATCACCACCTGTTCCAGCCGTTGCTGTATCAGGTCGCGACAGCCGGGCTGTCGATGCCGGACATCGCCGCGCCGCTGCGCCATATTCTGCGACGTCAGCGCAATGCGACTGTGCTGCTCGGCGACGTGATAGCGATCGAGCGCGATTCGCGTCGCCTGCGGTGCGCCGACGGCAGCGAACTGGGGTATGACTACCTCATCGTCGCAAGCGGCGCGCGGCACGCCTATTTCGGCCATGACGACTGGGCCGTACACGCGCCAGGACTGAAGACGCTCGACGATGCACTGCTGATCCGGCGCAGGGTACTCACCGCGTTCGAACGCGCCGAGGCCGAAACCGATCCGGCGCGCCGCGCCGCCTGGCTCAATTTCGTCGTGATCGGCGGGGGACCGACCGGCGTGGAACTCGCCGGCACGCTTGCGGAAATCTCACGCCACACGCTGCGGCGCGAGTTCCGCCGCGTCGATCCGGCCGCGGCGCGCGTGCTGCTGGTGGAAGCCGGACCGCGCGTGCTGTCCGCGCTGCCCGAGACGCTGTCGGAAAAAGCCGCCGCGCAGCTGCGACGCCTCGGCGTCGAAGTACATACGGGCCGCGCGGTCAGCGCCGTCGACGCCGGCGGCATCGCGCTCGGCGACGAACGCATCGCCGCACGTACCGTGCTCTGGGCCGCGGGCGTTGCCGCTTCGCCGCTGGGCAGATGCCTCGGCGCGCCGCTCGACCGGGCGGGCCGCGTCGTGGTCGAAGACGACCTCAGCGTGCCGGGGCATCCCGAGATCTTCGTCGTCGGCGATCTCGCGAGTCGGTCGCAGGACGGCAAGCCCGTGCCCGGCGTGGCGCCGGCCGCAAAGCAGATGGGCACCCATGCGGCCCGGATGGTTCGCGCTCGCCTCACGGGTGCCGCGACCACGCCGTTCCGCTATGCCGACGCAGGTTCGCTCGCGACCATAGGTCGCATGGCCGCCGTTGCCGACCTTGGCCGCGTGCAGCTGTCGGGTCTGGTCGCGTGGTGGTTCTGGCTGCTGATCCACGTCCTGTTCCTGATCGGATTCCGCAGCCGGCTCATCGTGCTCATCAACTGGAGCTGGTCGTACTGGACCTACCAGCGCCACGCCCGGATCATCGTCGGCTCGGAACGCGACGGCAACGAAGTCCCGAGCTGACGCCGGAAACGACGACGGCCCCTTTCGGGGCCGTCGTCTCACCGCGAACGGGTGGAGCGATTACGCGACGAACAGCGCGCGCATCTTCTTCATCGCGTTGGCTTCGATCTGGCGGATGCGTTCGGCCGATACGCCGTACTCGTCCGCCAGTTCCTGCAGCGTCGCCTTCTCGCCATCCTTGAGCCAGCGACGCGTGATGATGTCGCGCGAACGCTGATCGAGGCGGGCCATGCCTTCCCGCAGCGACTCGAGCTGGCTTTCTTCCTGATCGTCGTTGGCCAGCGATTCGTACGGGTCGGCGCGATGGTCGACGAGATAAGCCACCGGAGCCGGCGGCGCGTCGTCGTCGTTGTCGCTCGGTGCGTCGAATCCGACATCGCGGCCCGACAGGCGCGATTCCATCTCGAGCACGGTCGCGAGCGGTACGCCGAGTTCCTTCGCGACGGTCTGTGCTTCATCGTGAGTGAGCCAGCCGAGACGCTTCTTGGACTTGCGCAAATTGAAGAACAGCTTGCGCTGCGCCTTGGTCGTCGCGACCTTGACGATGCGCCAGTTGCGCAGGATGAATTCGTGCATTTCGGCGCGAATCCAATGCACCGCGAAGGAAACCAGGCGTACGCCGAGCGTCGGGTCGAAACGCTTGACCGCCTTCATGAGGCCGATGTTGCCTTCCTGCACGAGATCGCCGAGCGGCAGACCGTAACCCTGGTAGCCGCGCGCGACGTGGACCACGAAACGCAGGTGCGACAGCACCAGACGCTTGGCCGCATCGAGATCGTCTTCGCGACGCAGGCGTTCGGCCAGCTGCTGTTCTTCGTCCTGGGTCAGCATCGGCACGCGATGCGTGGCACTGATGTAAGCCTCGAGGCTGCCCAGTGCGCTAGGAATCGGCAGGTTGTTGCTGACTAGGGCAAGCGCTTCGGTCATGGCTTGAAACCTCCAATACTGGATCACAGGTTAGCACTCGCCTGTATGGAGTGCTAAGAACCGCGGGAGTTCCCGACGAGGGAGCCCGCACGAACGGCCATTAGTGTACCACGCAGTACAGGAAAAGGGTTAAACCTCCGTGAATCGTCATAAGCGACCCGTCCACGGAACCAGATTCCAGCTTAAGCGTTTGATCAGAAAGGGCCGGTAGTCACGGTTTCGGGCATATCCGGCGACGGTCGTCAGCTGCCGTCCGGGCCCGTTTCGCCAGCCAGCAGCCCCCGCAACAACACGATGAGCGCTGCAAGGGGCTGCACGAAAGCGTCACTGCCGTCGCGCCAGGCTACCGACACCTGCCGAATCAGCGCCGCCGCTCGCACCAACCCCCGCCGCTCGAGCGCCTCGGCATTGACCGTCATGCGCGCGAGCGCCGATGCCGGTTGGTGACGCAACCCTTGCCGCGCCCAGGAGGTGAGGTCCTCGCCGACGGTTTCAAGCAGACGGATGAGACCGCCATCGGTCATCGCTTCACCGGACCAGATCGGTAGCGTTCGGGCTGTAGCCGAGCCGGCCTGCAGCACGACAGCACGGCGAGCCGTCAGCAGAGCGAGTGGCACGAGCCGCACGGTACCGGCATGCAACCGGGCAAGCCCCGCGACGAGGCGTGGGGGATCGTCGACATCGGCAAGCACGGCGGCCAATACATCGACCGCGCCGGCCGCGGCGGGATCGTGCGCGAGCGCGAGATCGATCCAGTCGACCGGACGATCCTCGCCGCCCGCGTCATCGCCACTGCAGCGCAGGCGCGCGCGCAGGGTCTGCGCGGCGGCGTCCCAGCCCCAGGTACCGATGGCGGTGACCGGCAACACATGCACATGCGCGATCGCCTGCCTCGGCAGCACGAAATCGGGATCGGCGTCGTGCAGGTGTCGTGCGAGCGCCGCCGCGCCGGACTGGCGCAGCGGTGCGGCCAGGCCGTCCCACGAGGTCGGCGACAGCGGCAGCACGCTGGTCTGGCGCGCGAGCGCGGAAATATCGATGACGCCGTTTGCACGCCGTTTCGCGCCGCGCGTCACGACCTGCGCGGACGCGAGCTGGCGCAGCGATTGTCCAGCGACGCGCCGCTGCAGCGTCGACGTCGCCGGCCCGGCGCCTTCGCGCGGCCAGGTGCGCTCGAGCACAGTGACCGCGAGAGTGTCCGGGTCGGCGAACAGCACGCGCGCGCCATCGGCGCCGTCGTCACTCCAGCATTGCAGACCGAGCGAGACGAGCTTCAGATGATCGAGCGCGACTTCGCCGCGCACGCCGACGCCGAGTATTCGCGCTGCCGGCAGCCGTGGCGTTCCGGTCGCGGCGGCAGCCGACGCCGACGCAAGACGCGCGGCGAGCTCGGCCAGTACGTCGAGCAGCCGCTGCGGATCGAAACGACTCGACCGCGCGGCCTGCGCGAGCATGAGCGAACGCAGTTCGTCGAGGCCCTCGACCGGCCAGTTCCAGCCGAGTCGCACGAAGCGCTCGCGCAGCGCGGCGTAATCCGCATCGAGCGGCATCCATTCCTGGCTGCTGCCGTCGAGCCAGACTCGCCGCAGGAAATGCAGCGCCGCCCCATGTGCAGCACTCGCCGCGGCGTCGAATCCCATCGTCGCGGCAGTCGCATCGTGCGGCTGCAACTCCACGACCGCATCGAGATCGGCGCCCGCCTGCCGGAACGCCCAGACCGCGACCGCCACATGTTCACAACTTCCACCGAGCCTGCAATCGCAGCGCGCATGCGCCAGATTGCTGCGCGAGAAAAAGCGTACGGTACACAGCGGCAAGTGCGCCGTCGGCGCCGGCGCCGTCGCGCGCCATGCCGACAGCCGCACCACGGGCTTCGTCGCGGCGAGCCGGCGCGCCTGTTCGAGCGCCGCGGGCGGCAGCGCGCCTGCGAGCATCGCATCGTCGAAATCCGCCGGACTCCAGGCCGTTTCCGGCTCGATTGCCTCCGCCGAATCGTTGCCGGCTGGCGTCGAATCCGTCGCACGAGCGCGCACCCACGCCTGATAGGCCAGCACGAGTGTCACGCGATGCCGGCACAGTCCCGCAGCGGGGCAAGTGCAGCGCGCCTCGCGCAGCGACTTGCCGGGCGCGAGGCTCGCCTGCTGGCCGTCGTCGTAGCGTGCCTGTACGGTCGCGTCCGCGAGCACGTCGATCTGCGGAAGACGGCCTTCGGCAATGTCCTTCTGCGCGCGCTTGACGAAGCCCGGATTCGACAACGCGGTCAACGCATCGATGCCGAGTTCCACGAGGTCGGCCCGCACGCTCATCCGCGCACCTTTTCGGCAATCCAGCCGGCGAGTTCGCCCGGCGTCATCGCGCCGATCTGCGCGCCGACCTTGACCAGACGCGCCGCGGTTTCGCGGTCATAGTTCGGCCGGGCTTCCGCATCGAGCGCGGCGAGGCCGAGCACGCGACAACCCGCCTGTACCAGCGCCTGCGTGCGCCGCACGAGTTCGCCTGCGTCGCCGCCTTCGTAGAAATCGCTGACCAGCACGACCATCGTGCGCGCAGGATTCGCAACACAACTCTGCGCATAGGCAACCGCACGCGCGATATCGGTGCCGCCGCCCAACTGTACTTTCATCAGCAGCTCGACCGGATCGGACACGTCCTGCGTGAGATCGACGACCGAGGTATCGAACGCCACGAGCCGCGTGTGCATGCCCGGCAAGTTCCAGAGACAGGCCGCCATCACCGCGGAATGGATCACCGAGTCGACCATCGATCCGCTCTGGTCGATCAGCAGGATCAGATCCCAGCGCTGCACCTGCCGGCGCGATCGGCTCATGAAATGCAGCCGGTCGACGAACAGTCGCTGCCGCCGGGGATCCCAGCGGTCCAGGTTGCCGCGGACGGTGCGCACGAAATCGAAATTGCGCGCGATCTTCAGCGACGAGCGGCGGCGGCGGTCGCGCGGCCCCGCGAACGCCTGCCGTACTTCGGTCGCCAGTTTCTCCATGAGCTGACGCACGACCTCGGCGACGATGCGCCGCGCCGCCGCGAGCACGGCCGGATTCATCAGGTGCTTGGTCTGCAGCACCGCGCGCAACAGGTTCTGCGACGGTGCGATGCGCTCGAGCACGTCGAGATTGGTCACGACTTCGGTGATGCCGTAGCGCTCGACCGCATCGCGCTCCAGCCGCTCGATGACTTCCTGCGGAAACAGCCGGTGCACGTCGTTGATCCAGTCCGGCGTGGTCAGCTGCGACGCCTCCAGACCGCCGCTGCGTTCGCCGCGCAGCGCGCGCTCGGGATCGCGTCCGTACAGCCATTCCAGCGCCGCGTCCGTCGCGAGCGCGGTTCCGGTCAGGTCGCCGAGCGATCCTTGCGAGGCTTCGCCGAGCAGCAGGCGCCAGCGTTGCAGCGCATCGGGAATCGCGAAACTCATGCGGCGTCCTCCGCAGCCGGCGCCACACCCCAGCGCTGCAGGCTTTCCCAGAGCGCGCGCTCGCGGCGCGTCGCGAGCGCGATGGCCTCCGGAGCGACGTCCGGCGGCAGTGGCGCGGTCAATGCGCTTTGCGGCAAGTGAGCGGCTTCATGCAGACGCAATACGGCGCTGGCGAACCGGCCGCGCTCGCGCGCGGGCAGCCATGCGAACGCGCCGCGCAACGCCGGCAGCGCATGCACGAAGTCGTCATCGTCGACCGCGACGACGAGCGCGTCGACGCCGCGCACGAACGCCGGATCCTCCGCGATCTGCTCGCGCGCCAGCGCGAGCAGGCCCGACAGCGCGTCGCCGAGCGCCTCGGGCGCCTGCGCACCCAACAGCGCGAGCGCCGCTGCGGTGTCGAACGCGGCCGACGTTTCGTCCGCGAGTTGCGGCAGGCTCACGAGCGCGCCGAGCGCCGCGCCGCGGCTAGTCGGAGCGGCCGTCGCGTCCCGCGCCTTGCGCGCGAATACCGCGAGCGCACGTGCAATTTCGAGGACGAGCCCGTCCTGGCCTCCCTGGCGGTCGGCGACCTGTCCGCGCACGAGATCGCGCAGCGCGGTCACGGCGCGCAGATGTGCGAACACCTCAGCCGCGGCAATCGCCGCTGCGGGTTCGAACAGCCACAGCGCGCGGTCGTACGCGGCCGCGATCACGACGGCGAGCAGCGGCGCGCCGGCCACCGCAACAGCCTCGCCGTGCCGGTACAGCGGATACAGCACGGCGATGGCATGGCCGACGTCTTCGAAACGCGGCGCCGCGGCGATCGCGACGCGCAGATCCGCGAGCAGCGCATCGCTGACGGCGGCCAGTCCGGCCAGCGCCGCTTCGTTGAGTCCTTGCGCGAGGGCGGCGATATCACTGCGCGCCTCGCGCAGCTTCGCTTCGAGCATCGCGCGCGCCGCGTCGGCCAAGGTCGCGCCGTAGGCGCCGGCCTCGATCAATGCGGCGGTCTGCTCGATCGGGCGTCCGAGGCGCCAGCGCTCGCGGCGTTCGCCGGCGAGCGCGAGCGTCGGCCCTTGCACGCGATCGATGCCCGGGATGCCGAGCAGGCGCAGCCGATGCAGTACGCGGCTTTCGCGACGTCCCTGTTCCGCGAGCAGATCGATGTCGCGTTCCCCGGACAGCGTGATCCCGACGGCCGCGAGTTCGCGCTCGACCGAGTCGAGCAGCGGCGGCCGCGGCGTCGCCGGTGCGAGCGTGCCGCGCACGTCGCCGGCCAGGACATCCATGACTTCGACGAGCAGCGGCGCCGTGCCCGCGCGGATCGTCCCGCGGTAAGTCCACGGCAGCGCCACGTCCTGCGCCTCCTTCAGCAGGCACGCCGCCACGGCATCGAGCCAGTCGGCGCGCAGCGGTGCCGCATGGCCGCGCAGCAGCGCAAGGCCGCACGCATGCGTGTGCAACGCGATCAGGTCGGCCGTCGACGCAGTCAGACGGCGTCGGCGCAGGCGCTCGGCGATCTCGCGCAGGAGACGAAGACCCGCCGCGCCGCAGCCGCCTTCCCAGAGCCACTGGTAGTACAGCGGTGACGACATGCCCGAGGCATAGCCCTGAAAGGCATCGAGCCGGCGGAAGCTGTACGGCACGAGAAACGAACCGTGGCGCAGCGCACTGTCGCCGCACGGTGGTTCGGGCACTGCGGGCTCGGCGGCGTTCGCGTCGATGTCGCGCCAGCGCCGCGCCAGTGCGGGGGCGTGGTAGCCGCCGCAGACGACGAACACCTCGCCATCGCCGCGCGCCATCGCCCACGCGATCCACTGCGCCATCTGCGTCTCGCGCGCGGCGTTGCCGGGCGAGCCCGGATCGTCGCCGCGCAGATGCTCGAAATGTGCGTGCAGATGCGCCGCGAGCGCTTCGTCGTCGTCGCCCTGCTCGAACAGGTGATCCCAGAGCGCATCGCGACCGTCGATCGCGAGACGTTCGGCGAGCGCGGCCTCGTAGGCTTCGGCACGCGCTTCGTGCGCCTCGTCGGGCGCGTCCGCATAACGGTTCGGCAGATCGTCCATCGCGTCATGCCAGGCCGGCAGATCGATGAAGCGCACATTGGCGCCGTTCTCGCGTCCGACCGCGAGCGCCTGCCATTCCGGCGAATGTTCCGCGAACGGCGTCCACGAACCGCGCTGCACGCCCTCGCCCGACAGATAGCTGTAGATCGCGATCGGCAGCGCATGGCCGAGGAACAGTTCGTCGAGCCGCGCATTGAAATCGGCCGGGCCTTCAATGAGCACGTAGCGCGGCCGCAGCGCGCGGATCCGCGCTGCGACGAGTCGCGCGCAGGCCGGGCTGTGATGACGCACGCCGACGATGCAGGGCGCGCGCAAACTCATGGCAGCCGGTGCCGGGCCTCGAAGTACGCACGCCAGTGCGCGCCGGATTTCTTCGCGACTTTCTGCTCGAAATAGCGGCGCAGTTTCGCGCGATCGTCGGCATCGTCCTTGACCACGGTGCCGGCGATGCAGTCCACGAGATCGGCGGGGCTGCCCGTACGCTGCTCGAGAAACCAGGCGCGTACGCCGACCGCATGCGCGACGTTGACCGCTTCGGCCGTCGACATCACGGCATTGAGCCTGTCCATGCCGCCTTCGCGGCGGCTGCCGTCGCCGCCCGCGCGCAGATCGCGGAACGTGGTCACGAGCAGTTCGAGCACGGGCTCGGGCACAGCCTTCGGTATGCCGCTGCGCGCGAGCAGATCGGCCGAGGACTGCTGCACGAGCGCGAGTTCGCGCTCGTAATCGAGGATCGGAAACACGGTCTCGAAATCGAAGCGGCGCTTGAGCGCGGCCGACATTTCGTTGACGCCGCGGTCGCGCGTGTTCGCGGTGGCGATGATGTTGAAGCCTTCGCGCGCATAGAGCATCGCGTGCTCGCCCGCGAGCTCGGGCACCGCCATCACGCGATCCGACAGCATGCCGAGCAGGCAGTCCTGCACTTCCAGCGGCGCGCGCGTGATTTCCTCGAAACGCACGACGCAGCCGTCGCGCATGCCCCGGTACAGCGGCGCCGGCACGAGCGCGCGCGGACTCGGCCCCTCGTTGATCAGCAGCGCGTAGTTCCACGAATACTTGATCTGGTCTTCGGTGATCGACGCACCGCCCTGGATCGTCAGCGTCGAGATGCCGCTGACCGCGGTCGCGAGCAGTTCCGACAGCAGCGATTTCGCCGTACCCGGTTCGCCGACGAGCATGAGGCCGCGCCCGGTCGCGAGCGTCACGAGCATGCGCTCGATCGCGGCCACCGGCGCGACGATCTTGCGCGAGATGCGCAATGCCTCGTCGCCGAGCACGAACGCGCGCGCGGCCTTGAGACTCAGCGCCCAGCCCGGCGGCCGCGGATCGCGGTCGGCCGCGCGCAGGCGCTCGAGTTCGTCGGCATGAAGGATTTCGGCCGGCGGGCGCTGCAGTTGGGGGGCGGCGGATTCGGCGTGCTTCGTGGTCATCGTGAGGAGTCTTCCGAAATTCGGGGGGATCAGGCGCAGAGCGCTTCCATGTCGCGAATCAGTTCACTCGCGGCGATCGCGTCGAGCGTGGAAAACGGCTTCGCATCCTGCATGCCGCCCCAGGCGGCCTGCACGCCCACCTGCAGGTCGTGCAGTTTCTGCTCGGGATATTCGCCGACGAGGCCGACGATGATGCCGGGCTCGAAACTGAGCTCGATGACGACGTTGCGCGTGAGCGGTTTCGTGAAATACCAGATGCCGCCGCCGTCCTGCGCCTCGCCACGACGCCAGCCCTTGTTGACGAGGCCGAGGACGCGGCCGGTCGCGACGACCTTGTCCCTCCAGCGCGAGAGCGTCGCGGTCGCACGCTCCGCATCGGTCAGAGTGAAGCTCTCTCGACCGAGCTGCGCGAACGGCTGCAGCAATTCGTAGTCGGCCAGCACCTGCGCGAACGCGGCCGATGCATCGGCCGGCAGTTCGAGCGCATGCGGCAGACCGAACCGGATGCGATCGCCCTGCGGCAACTCGATAGTCGAGTCGCCGGCATCGCTGTAGCTGCCGTCCTCGGCGACGCGGAAGCACGTCAACAGCCGACCGCCCTGGGTCGTGTCCGCCTCGTCCATGTCGTAGACGCCCCAGATCAGTCGATGCACGAGATGACGCACGAGCGGGTGACCCGCGAGGAAGCGGTCGAACACCTCGCGCTCCCAGCGCCGACGCGTGCACATCGCGATTTCGAGCCGCATGACCTGCTGCGCGGCAATCGTGCGCGCGTCCTTCTTGAGCCGCTTGAAGCGATCGACGGCGGCTGCCGACAGCGCCTCGTCGTCAGTCTTCTTCGGCTTGGGCAGGTCCGCGAGACGCGCGCCGTCGCTGTCGCGCACATACGGCTTCAAGGTTTCATCGAAGCCGACGCGGAACTGGCGCGGGCCGAAATCGAGCAGCAGGGTGCCGCTGTCGTCGAGGCCGAGATCCGGCGCGAGGCGATCTTCGAGTTCTTCGGTGCTCAGGCTGCGCGCGAGCGCGATCGCATCGATCTTCTCGCGCGCCTTGTCCTGCAGCCCCTTGAACTTGACCTTCTGCGCGATGCCGTTGAGCAGCATCAGCGCGACGTCGCTGCCGATCAGCGCGAGCACGTCGAGACCGGCGACCGCGCGCGCGTGCGCGCCCTCGCCCGGCCAGTTGCGGATCAGCGGCGTGAGCCTGCGCGCCGTGTCGTCATTGCCGAGCCAGCCGAGCGCGGTCATGCCCCACCCCTCCTTCGACGGCGCGGCCGCGGCGAGCCACGCGGTGAACAGGTCCCAAGCGAAGTCGGCCATCGATTCGGGCGTGCAGGCTTCCTTGACCTGCGCGACGCCGGCATAGAGTTCCTCGTTCGTCGGAAACATCAGCATCGTGCCGAGATGATCGAGCGTGGCGTCGGACAGCGCCTTGCCGTTGCTGCGCAGCCGCGGCCGGCGCCAGCCGCGCGGCGTCCAGAACGCGGGCAGGCTGCCGCGCCGGCTCGGGAATCGGTCGAGCGCATCTTCCGCCAGCATGAGCCGCACGGCAGCGGTGACGTCGTCGCGGGCGTAGCGCTCGGCGACGCGCAGAATCAGCGCTTCGTGTCCGCTGGCCGCCAGAAAACGCAGCGACGCGCCGGCGCAGTCGCGCGCCTCGCCCGCCTTCCCGATCGCCGGCGCGATCAGCGCGGCGGCCGCGTGTTCGGGATAGCGCGACAGCCAATCGCGGCCGGCGCGGCGCAGCGTCTTGAGCTTCGCATAGGCGCGTGCGGCCATGACCGCGAGTTCGAGATCGGCGAAGCGCTCGGCAAGACCGAAATTGTCCGATGGACTGCGCCGGATCGCGCGCAGCGCACCCGGCCAGGCATCGAGGCCGAAACGCGCGAGCATGTAGGTCGTGTTCGCATCGCTGGTACCTTCGCCCGCGAGCCGATTCCAGACCGCGAGCGCGAGCTTGTCCGGCAATTGACCGATCAGTCCGCCGTTGACGACGGTGTAGTTGTAGCGACGGTTTGACTGCGAACTTTTCCACGCGGCGTACAGTGCCTCGACATCGCCCTGCCGCAATGCGACGGCCGCCTGTTCGAGCAGCTGCTTTTCGTACGCCTTGTCGTTCGTGCCGTATTCCTGACCGAGTCCGAGTTCGCGTGCGAAACCGAGCATGTCCTTTGCGAGCGGCGCAAATCGCTGCTGCTCCCAGTTCGACAACACGCTCCAGCGCTCCTGTTCACCCTCGCCCCAGAACACCTGCGTCGGCATATCGAGCGGCGCGAGGCCGGCGACGCTCGCCACGGCCTTGCGCGGCTTCAGCCACGGCGGATCGGCGAGCACCGGCGGCAGGTCTTCCGCCGCGGCGACTTCGGCCGGCCCGGCGAACAGCGCAAGCTGGCGCTCGATCACGCCGTTGGCCGCACTGTCGAGCCAGGGCCGCACGCTTTCCGCCGCGCCGGCGTTGGCCTGCAGCAGTCCGCCGAGCAGCGGCGCCAGCGCCGCGCTGTCACGGCCGCCGCCTGCGATCAGTCGCGAAAGCGCGGCGATCGCCGGTAGCGGCCAACGCTGTACCGCCTGGTTGAGCCGCACGAGACACGCCTTGCTCGTCGACGCCGCACCGGCCAGAGCCGTGATCGCCTCCGGCACGCCGAAATACGTCAGCAGATCGCCTGGAAGCTCCTCCGTCGGCAACTGCAGCAGCAGCGGCAACGCATCCATGCGGCGCTCGCGCAGCACCGTCGCAACCATCGATGCGTTGTGCAGGAAGCGCGAGTAGTCGACCTTGCAGGCGAACACGGCCCTCAACGCCTCCGGCGACGTGGCCGTCAGCTGCAGCCAGTGCAGCACGGCCGGCGCCGAGGCGCCGCCGACACGCAGCGCGACCGCGTCGGAGATTTCCGGCGCATCGGGAAACAGCATGGCGACTGCGACCTGTCGCGCCGGATGCAGCGTGCCGATCGTCGTCTTCACCAGCGCGACGCATTCCTGCCAGGTCGTTTCATCCGCGTGCGACAGGCGCCGCCGGAACACGAGTTCGTCCTCGCCGAGCGGCGAATACCAGATCGACGAGAACGGCCCGGACACGTTGCAGGTCACCGCGATCTCGCGGGAATGCCCGCGCTGCTGGCCATGCCACTGCGTTTTCGACGCAACACCGTAGGCCTGCGCCTGCAGCAGCAAGTGCAGCGCCGCGACGAGACCGCGGCTGGCGATCAGATGTTCCGCGACGCAGGCCGCGTCGTGCAGTTGATGCGTACTGTCGGACAGCAGCGCGCAGGACAGCGCCAGCAGCAACGTGTCGGACTCGTCGCTGCCGGCGATGCCGCGCTGTTCGAGCCGCTGCCAAGTCTCCTGCAGCAACGGCCAGAGCGCCGGGTCCGTCGCCGACGGATCGAGCGTGGTTTCTTTCAGCAGCCGTTCGCGCGCGCGCAGCCAATAGGCGCGCGGGTCGGCCGTCGGCGGGTCGGCCGGAAAGCGCCGCGACGGCAGCGCCACGATACCGAGGTTGTAGTTGTTGACGCCGTGCAGGTATTTCCACGCGCCGTCGAAATCGAGCGGCTCGGCGGCGAGCCACGGCGGCGTGTCGGAGGAAGGCACCGGCAGCGGCGACTCGGCATCGACGGCTGCAGTGACGTCTACTTCGGCCGCTGCCGCGGCGACCGGCGCCGCGGCAGCCGCTGGCGCCACCGCAATGACACTCGCCGAGACCGCGGGCGTCGCAGCCGACTTTGAACTTTCTTCCTTTCTTACTTTGAAAACTTTTTCTGGCTGCGCTGCAGCACCGGCAACCGCGCCGACTTCCGCATAGCCTTTGCCGGTCTTCTCCGCGACGAGCTTGTCGAGCGCCGCCTTGGCCTTGGCGGCGTCGGCGAAATTCTTGGTCTGGCTCTGGCCCTGGGTGCCTATGCGGCCCCAGCGGATCTGCAGATCCGCGTCTTCCTGGTCGATTTCCCAGAACTTGTTCGAAGCCCCTTCGGCAAACTCGAAGCGACGCATACCGTCCCTGTCCGGTCGTTGGCGAAGCGCCAAAGCTAAACGCGGCGGATTACAGCGTCCAGTCCACCGGCGCCATGCCGTGTTCGACGAGATAGGCGTTGGCCGCGGAAAAATGGCCGCAGCCGATATAGCCGCGATGCGCCGACAGCGGCGACGGATGCGGCGCGGTCAGCACGAGGTGGCGGCGGCGATCGATGAGCCGGCCCTTGGCCTGCGCATAAGAACCCCAGAGCAGGAACACGAGATGTTCGCGCTCGCGGCTCAGCGCCTCGATGACGCTGTCGGTGAAGCCTTCCCAGCCCTTGCCCTGGTGCGAACCCGCCAGCCCCTGCTCGACCGTGAGCACGGCATTGAGCAGCAGCACGCCCTGCTCGGCCCAGCGCGTCAGGCAGCCGTGGCGCGGCGGCACGAAGCCGAGGTCGCGCTGCAGCTCCGCGTACATGTTGCGCAGCGACGGCGGCACCGGCACGCCGGGCTGCACCGAGAAACACAGACCGTGCGCCTGACCCGGGCCGTGATACGGGTCCTGGCCGAGGATCACGACCTTGACCGCATCGAACGGCGTCGCGTCGAGCGCCGCGAAGATCTGCTTCGGCGGCGGAAACACGATCTTGCCGTTGCGCAGCTCATTACGCAGGAATTCCGACAGCGCCTGCATGTCGGGCCGGTCGAAATAGGTGCCGACGCGTTCCTTCCAGCTCGGTTCGAGCTTCAGCCTCGCATCGGTCATGCGGTTTCCGTCATGAGCGCACGCGCATGCTGACCCACGCGCAGCTGAAACAGGAGCTTGGTGATCAGCAGGCGCTCCTCGATCGGTTTCTCGACGAGGTCGTTGGCGCCCTGGCGGATCAGCACGGCCTGATTCTTGGGATTGTCGTCGCCGGTCATCACGAGCACGGGCAGTTGCGCCTTGCCGTAGCCGAAGTCGTTGCGGATGCGTTCGAGCAGATCGCCGCCGGTGAGCTCGCCCTTGAGATTGACGTCGGTCAGCACGATGTCGGCGCCGGGCACCTTGCCCTGCGCCTTCGCGGTATCGAGCAGCGCGAGCGCGTCCTCGACGCTGACGACATGGAGCACGGTCAGGCCGTGCTTCTCCATCATGCGGCGCGTCGCGAGCGCGACGACGCGGCTGTCCTCGACGTAGAGCACTTCGCCGGTCACGTTGGATTCGGGACGCACGTAGCCGCGGATGAACGCGGCCAGCGCGGCGAAGCCGAGCGACTTGTCGAAGTAGTCGGTCACCGCATCGGTCATCGTGCGCGCGACGAGGCGCTCCTGCACGTCGCCGGAGACGACCACGATCGGGATATAGGCCTGCGGCGCATGCTCGCGGATGTGCTGCGCGAGTTCGAGGCCATCCATGTCGGGCAGGCGCAGCGCGGTCGTGACGAAATCGACGACGCCGGACTCGAGCTGATGCTTGGCTTCCGCGCCGGTTTCGCAGGCCAGCACCGTGACGCCGGGCAGGTCGGCCTTGAGCACCTGTTCGATCAGGCGGCGTACGACCTTCGACCCGTCCACCACCATCACGCGGGGTTCGTCGCTGGCGATGTGTCGGGTGAGATGCGCTTCCATTGTGTTCCCCCTGAGGAACTCCGTAGTCGTACCGCGCGAATGGATGACGGGCCGGCGCCGCGCCGCTTCAGTCCGGATGGGCCTCGGCCAGATGCCGAGCTGTCGCAAGCATAGCGCCAAGCCACCCCAAAACGGCACTGACGAACGGTACGGAAACGGCCGCGAGCGGTTCGAGACCGCGCAACATGAACCGGTGGTCGTAGCTCTCCAGCAACTGATCGACCGGCGCGCGCAGCGCCCACTGCACCGCGAACACGACCAGCAGCGCGAGCACGCCGCTGAACAGGCCGTACCAGACGCCGGTGTACAGGAACGGACGGCGCACGAATCCCGGGCTCGCGCCGATGAGCTGCATCACGGCGATCTCTTCCGCGCGCGACTGGATATCGAGCCGGACCGTATTGCCGACGACGAGCAGGGTCGCGAGCGCCAGCAGCCCGGCGAGCACCAGCACGCTACGCTGCGACAAACCGAGGATGGCCCCGAGACGGCGGCGCCACGCCGCGTCGTACTGCACGAGGTCGACGTTCGGCTCGCGGCGCAGCTCGGCGATCACCGCCGGCTCGTCCGCTTCGCGCACGGCTTTCGGCGTCACCACGAGCACGTGCGGCAACGGATTGAACTGCAGCACGTCGAGCGCGTCGGCGAAGCCCGACATCGCGCGGAATTCCTCGATGCCCTGTTCCGGCGTGGTCTGCTTCACCGCGGCCACGTCGCTGCGCGTGCGCAGCTTCCCGGCGAGCGCGGCGCTCGCGTCCGCATCCGCACCGGGCTTCAGGAACACGGTGATCTCGCGCGCGTCCTGCCAGCCGCCGGACAGGGCGCGCGCGTTGTCGAGCAGGATCAGGAACAGCAGCGGCAGCGCGAGCGCCAGGCCCATGACCAGCGCCGTCAGCGCGGTGGCCCAGGGGCGCGCGAGCAGCCGGCCCAGGCTGGAAAACAGGCTGTACAGATGCTGATCGCGCCAGCTCGAAAAAGCCAAGCGGCGGCGCGGCGCGGCGCGCTCGGCCGCGCGCGGCGCGGGCGCTGTCGGTTTGAGGCGGTTGCCGCCGGGTTTCTTGCCGAACATCAGGCGCCCCC
This sequence comes from uncultured Lysobacteraceae bacterium, assembly GCA_946482585.1. Next base: position 1,970 of record CAMLSI010000012.1, on the reverse strand, counting down.
GGGTCGCCAGTCGTCGAGCAGGCGACCGTGATCGAGCACGATCACGCGCTTGCCCATGCGCTTGACCAGCGGCAGGTCGTGGCTCGCGACCAGCACGGTCGTGCCGACCTGCTGGAAGTCGGCGAACAGCCGCATGATCTCGCTCGACAGCTGCGGATCGAGGTTGCCGGTGGGCTCGTCCGCGATCAGCACGGACGGCTTCGCGACGATCGCGCGCGCGATGCCCACGCGCTGCTGTTCGCCGGTCGACAAGGTGATCGGCGCGGCGCGTTCGCGTTCGAGCAGGCCGACCTTGTCCAGCGCCGCGCGCACGCGCTTGGCGATCTCGTCGCGGGCGAGGCCGGCGATGATCAGCGGCAGCGCGACGTTGTCGTAGACGCTGCGGTCCATGAGCAGGCGATGGTCCTGGAACACCATGCCGATGCCGCGGCGCAGTTCCGGAATGCGGCGGCGGCGCAGGCCGTGCAGGTTCTGCCCGTTCACGGTCACGTGGCCGCGCGTCGGACGCTCGATCAGGCCGATGAGCTTGAGCAGCGTGCTCTTGCCGGCGCCGGAATGCCCGGTCACGAACGCCATCTCGCCGGCCGCGAGCTCGAACGACAGTTCGTGCAGCGCCTCGTGCCCGGAGGGATAGCGTTTGGTGACCTGGTCGAAGCGGATCATGGCCGCGGCAGTCTCGCTCACTTGACCATCTGATTCAGGTTGAAGATCGGCAGCAGGATCGCGAGCACGATGAACAACACCATCGCGCCGACGAGCAGGATCACGGCCGGTCCGAGCACCGCCGTCAGCACGGCGAGCCAGCGATCGAGTTCTTTGGCCTGGTGCGCGGCGGCTTCGTCGAGCATGCGCTCGAGCTGGCCGGAGCGTTCGCCGCTCGCGATCAGGCGCACCGCCACGGGCGGGAAGTAGCCGCTGTCGGCGAGCGCGCGCGAGAACGCGCCGCCTTCGCGCACCTTGTGCGCGGCGCGGCGCAGGGCTTCGCGCATCGGCAGATTCGGGACTACCTGCGCGGAAATCGCGAGCGCATCGAGCAGCGGCACCGCGCTCGCGCTCAGCAGCGCGAGCGTGCGCGCCGCACGCGCGGTGTTCGAGGCACGCGTGAGTTTGCCGACGAGCGGCAGCCGCAGCAGCCAGCGGTGCCAGACCATGCGCACCGCATCGCGGCGCAGCGCGAAGCGCGCCGCGAAGATCAGCGCGACGACGATGCCGAACAGCAGCAGGCCCCAGCGCTTGACGAATTCGGACAGGCCGATCAGCACGGTCGTCGGCAGCGGCAACTGCTGCTTCATGCTCGCGAACACGCCGACGATCTGCGGCACGACGTAGACCAGCAGACCCGTGACGACGCCGACGGCGACGACGGTCAGCAGCAGCGGATAGGCGAGCGCGGCCAGCATCTGCTGGCGCAGCGCGTCGCGCGATTCGGCGTAGTCGGCCAGACGTTCGAGCACCGTGGAAAGGCGTCCGGATTGTTCGCCTGCAGCGATCGACGCGCGATAGATTTCGGGAAAACTCTCGGGATGGTCGGCGAACGCGGTCGCGAGACCGGCGCCTTCCATCACCCGCGAGCGCAGAGCGACGACCAGGCTGCGTGCGCGTTCATCCTCCCCCTGCTCGCCGAGCGCGGCCAGCGCTTCGTCGATCGGCAGTCCCGCGCCGAGCAAGGTCGCGAGCTGGCGCGTGAACAGGGCCAGCTGCGTCGTCGACAGCCCGCGCCGCGACAGCGGCGACTGCGGCCTGTCGGCGACCGGCGTGACTTCGAGCGGGTTGAGCCCGCGTTCGCGCAAGGTCTGGCGCACGGCCCGCGCGGTATCGCCCTGCAACACGCCGCGCTGGGTCTTGCCGCTGGCGTCGATGGCTTGATAGGCGAATGCCGGCACGCGGTCTCATCCGAACGAGGAAGCCCGGATTGTCTACGGAATCCCGTAACCGTGGTAGCTGGCGGCGGCGCGACCGGCCGCCGCCCG
>CAMLSI010000011.1 GCA_946482585.1 uncultured Lysobacteraceae bacterium | reverse complement strand
CGACCTGGGTCGTCGCCACCGCCGTCGCACAGCCGATCACGCCGGCCGTCGCCGCGAGTTCGTCGGTGCTCGACGCGAGCGGCTACGTCACCGCGCGCCGACAGGCGACGGTCTCGGCCAAAGTCACCGGCCGCGTGGCCGAAGTGCGCATCGAGGAAGGTCAGCGGGTCGAGGAGGGCGAGGTGCTGGCACGTCTCGATCCCGTCGACGCGCAGGCGCAGCTCGATCAGGCCCAGACGCAGCTCGATGCCGCGCGCGCCCAACTGACCGAACACAAGGTCCAGCTCGCCCGCGCCGAACGCGATCTCAAGCGCCAGCAGGATCTCGTCGCACGCAAGCTCACGAGCCAGCAGCTCAGCGAAAACGCCGCGACCGACGTGGCCGCGCTCAAGGCACGCATTGCCGCGCAGGAACGTCAGATCGCCGTCGCGCAGAGCGGGGTCGACATGGCGCGTGTCAATCTCGACAACACCATCGTGAAAGCGCCGTTCGCTGGCGTGATCACGGTCAAGGCGGCGCAGCCCGGCGAAATCGTATCGCCGATGTCGGCCGGCGGCGGCTTCACGCGCACCGGTATCGGCACGATCGTCGACATGAACTCGCTCGAGATCGAAGTCGACGTGAACGAGTCCTACATCGGCCGCGTGCAGCCGGGCCAGCCCGTCGAAAGCACGTTGAACGCGTATCCGGACTGGAAGATCCCCGGCAAGGTCATCGCGATCATTCCGACCGCCGACCGCGGCAAGGCCACGGTCAAGGTGCGCATCGGCATGGACGTCAAGGATCCGCGCATCGTGCCCGACATGGGCGCGCGCGTGGCATTTCTCGGCGAGACCAAGCCGGAAGGCGAAGCGCCCAAGCCGCTGCCGGGCGTGCTCGTGCCGAGCGAGGCGATCAAGAGCGTCGGCGATGCCTCGATGGCCTATGTGATCAAAGACGGCCGTCTCGAAGAGCGCAAAGTGACGCTGGGCCAGACGCTGTCCAGTTCACGCCAGGTGCTCAGCGGCCTCGCGGCCGGCGAACGCGTCGCGCTCGCGCCGCCCGACGGCATGAAGACCGGCGACAAAGTCGAAACCAAGACCCAGTGATGCGCGCGCGAGCGCCGTCCGAAATTCGTGAATCCCTGCATTCGAACCGGAGCCCATCATGAGCACCCTCATCAGCATCCGTGACCTGACCAAGAGCTACACGCGCGGCAAGCAGAAAGTGGAAGTACTGCACGGACTGACGCTGGATATTCCCAAAGGCGACTTCGTCGCACTCATGGGGCCGTCGGGTTCGGGCAAGACGACGCTGCTGAACCTGATCGGCGGCCTCGACCAGCCGACTTCGGGCGAGCTGTCCATCGACGGCAAGCGCATCGACAGGTTCAGCAGCGCCGAGCTCACGAAGTGGCGCGCCGCGCACGTCGGCTTCGTGTTCCAGTTCTACAATCTGATGCCGGTGCTGACCGCCGAAGGCAATGTCGAGCTGCCGCTGCTGCTGACCAAGCTGTCGTCGGCGCAGCGCAAGAAGAACGTCGCGATCGCGCTGCAGGTCGTCGGTCTCGCCGAGCGCGGCAAACACAAGCCGCGTGAGTTGTCGGGCGGTCAGGAACAGCGTGTCGCGATCGCGCGCGCGATCGTGTCCGACCCGGATCTGCTGGTCTGCGACGAACCGACCGGCGACCTCGATCGCAAGACCGCCGACGAAATTCTGACCTTGCTGCAGACGCTCAATCGCGAGCACGGCAAGACCATCGTCATGGTCACGCACGATCCGCGTGCGGCGGAATACGCCAAGCGCACTTTGCATCTCGACAAGGGACAGCTGGCCGAGCAGGCAGCGCACTGAGCGCGACGGAGTCAATCCCATGACCAAGACCGGTTTCGTCCTTGCGAACCTGTTTCGCAAGAAGACCCGCACCGTGCTCACCCTGCTCTCGGTGATCATGGCTTTCCTGTTGTTCGGCCTGCTGCAGGCCGTCAACGTGATGTTCAACGCGGGTTCCGATTTCGTCGGCGCGACGCGAGTCGTCGTGCAGGCGCGCGTTTCGTTCACCCAGTCGCTGCCGCTGCGCATACTGCCCGAGCTCGAAGCCGTTCCCGGCGTCGAAAAGGTGATGTTCCAGCAGTGGTTCGGCGGCGTGTACGGTGAGAACACGCAGATGTTCACGTTCGCGGTCGACCCCGCGCGTATCCACGCGGTCTATCCCGAATACGTGATGGAAGAAGCGAACTGGACGACATTCGCGCAGACGCGCACCGGCGCCATCGTCGGCCGCATGCTCGCGAACCAGTACAAGTGGAAGGTCGGCGACAAGCTGCCGCTGAAATCGAACATCTTTCCGCAGAAGAACGGCAGCAAGGACTGGGCGTTCGACATCGTCGGCATCTACGACGGAAAGGACGAGCAGTGGCAGCGCCAGACCAACGCGATCTTCATCAACTACGACTACTTCAACGAAGCGAACCAGTTCGGCAGCGGTGCGGCCGGCATCTACGTGCTACGGCTTGCGAACAGCGACGTCGCACAGAGCGTGACCGAGGCGGTCGACAAGAAGTACGAGAATTCGCCCGACGAAACCAAGAGCCAGACCGAGAAGGACTGGCAGGCCGGCTTCGTGAAGCAGATCGGCGATGTCGGACTGCTCGTGCGCTGGATCCTGTTCGCGGTGTTCTTCACGTTGCTGCTCGTCGTCGGCAACACCATGGCGCAGAGCGTGCGCGAACGCATTCCGGAACTGGCCGTGCTCAAGACGCTGGGCTTCGCCGACGGCACGGTGCTCGGTTTCGTCATGGCCGAAGCCGTGGCGCTGTGTGCCATCGGCGGGCTGATCGGCATGGGGCTCGCGACGCTGCTCGGCATCATGATCCAGAAATTCGCCGGCGCGTTCCTGCCGATCAGTGTGGATGGTTCGGTCTGGACGACTGCCCTGATCGCGATTGCGCTGATGAGCGTGGCCGTGGGCCTGCTGCCCGCGCTGCGTGCGCAGCGCCTCAAGATCGTCGACGCCCTTGCGGGCCGCTAACGGAGTGCCGACATGCTGAGCCAGATCACTGCCATTACCGGCATCAACCTCAAGAGCATCCCCGAACGCTGGGGACCGTCGCTCGTCATCGTCGTCGGCCTCGCGGGCGTCGTCGCCGTGTTCACGGCGCTGTTCGCGATGGCGCAGGGCTTCGCGAGCACGCTGGCCGACCGCGGTCGTGACGACGTCGCGCTGATCCTGCGCGGCGGTTCCAGCGATTCCGAACTCAACTCGGTGCTGACGCGCGAAGTCGCTACGCTGATCATGCAGGCGCCGGGCATCCGTCGCAGCGCTGACGGCAAGACCGAAGCCGCGTCGGAGCTCGTCGTCATCTCCGAACTGCCGAAGAAAGGTGAACCGCCGCCGCTGCCGGGCAAGCGTGCCACCGGCGTCAACGTGACCCTGCGCGGGGTCGAGCCGATGTCGTTCACCTTGCGGCCCAACGTACGCGTCACCGAAGGCCGCATGTTCCAGTCGGGTCTGCGTGAAATGATCGTCGGCCGCGGCGTAATCAGCGCGTTCGAAGGCGCGGAAATCGGCAAGGTCGTGCGCATGCGCGGTTCGGACTGGACCGTCGTCGGCGTATTCGAATCGGGCGACGCGGCCGAGAGCGAAGTGTGGGTCGACCTCGGCACGGCGCAGACGACGTTCCGCCGCGGCGGCAGCGTGAGTTCGGTGCTCGCCCAACTCGACGGCGACGACGCGATGGACAAGCTCAAATCGTCGTTGGCCGCCGACCCGCGTCTCGCGAGCGACGTGACGACGCAGCGCCAGTACCTCAGTGCGCAGACCAAGCAATTCCGGGGCATGATCGAAACGCTCGGCGTGTTCCTCGTGATCGTGATGGGGCTGGGCGCGATCTTCGCCGCACTGAACACGATGTATGCGGCCGTTGCGGCGCGCGGACGCGAAATCGCGACGTTGCGTGCGATCGGATTCGGCGCGCTGCCGGTTCTCGTCTCCGTCATGGCCGAAGCGTTGGTGCTGTCGGCGCTGGGCGGACTCGTCGGTGCGACGATCGCGTACCTGCTGTTCAACAACGTCTCGCTGTCGACGCTCGGGGCGAACTTCACGCAGGTAGTCTTCAGCTTCAAGGTGACGCCGGCACTCGTCGGCGTGGGCCTCGTCATCGCGGTCGTGATCGGGTTTCTCGGCGGCCTGTTGCCCGCCGTGCGCGCGGCGCGACTGCCGATCACGACAGCGTTGCGCGAACTCTGAGTTGCATCGTTCTGCGGTCTTGTAACGCCCGTCGCGGTCTGTATCGCGACGGGCGTTATCATTGCGGTTCCGTTCCTGGAATCCGTGAACACCGCAATGAAGCTCGATCTCGCCTGCGGGCGACGCAAACGTGAAGGATTCATCGGCGTCGATTCGTCGCCGGACTGCGATGCCGACATCGTCCACGACTTGACGCAGACGCCCTGGCCGTTCGACGACGCCAGCGTCGACGAAGTCTATTCCGCGCATTTCCTCGAACATCTCGACGGCACCGAGCGCATCGCGTTCATGGAAGAACTCCATCGCGTGCTCAAGCCCGGCGCAAAGGCGCTGATCATCACGCCGTACTGGACCAGCGTCGGCGCGATCCAGGATCCGACGCACAAGTGGCCGCCGATCGCCGAGCAGTCATACTTCTACTTCAATGCGGAAGCGCGCCGGCGCCTGAACATCGAGCATTACGCGATCCGCTGCGATTTCGACCTCGCGTTCGACGGCGTGCTCGCGCCCGGCATGGACCAGCTGCCGGCGGAGCAGCAGGCCTACGCGAAAAGCCACTACTTCAACACCGTGTTCGAGCTGCATGCGTATCTGACGCGACGCTGAGCGTCGGCGCGGCTCATGCGTCGTGCATGAAGCCTCGGCGATCGGCGTTGCCTCAGGATTTGTCGCGCGCGAGCGTGATGATGGCCACGCCGCTGAGAATCACCGCCATGCCGACGATGTCGAGCGCGTGCACGCGTTCGTTCGCGAGCACAGCGCCGACGACGACTGCGACCGGCGGGTTCACATAGGCATAGCTCGTCGCGAGTGCGGGCCGCACGGTGCGCAGCAGATACAGATACGCGCTGAAGCCGATGATCGAGCCGAACACTGCGAGATAGGCCAGCGCGAGCGTCGCACGCAGGGTCGGTGCTTCCGGCAGGCCGTTGCCGTTGAACACGGCGAGCAGAGTGAGCGCGACACCGCCGGTCAGCATCTGCGCAGCCGTGTTCATCATCGGCTCGGGCATGTCCTGACGCTTGGACCAGAGCGAACCGAACGCCCAGCTCGCCGCGGCGGCGAGCAGCGCGATCGCGCCGAGCCGCGAGCCGGCGAGGTCGCCACCGAGATTCAGCAGGATCACGCCGGCAAAGCCGACGAGCAGGCCGATGAGCTCCAGGCGTCGCGGCCACTGGCCGAAAAAGGCGCCGAACACGGCAGCGAACAGCGGCATGCTCGCCACGGCGACGGCGGCGAGGCCGGACGACACGCTCTGCTGTGCCCAGCAGACGAGGCCGTTGCCGAAACCGAGCAGCAAGGTGCCGGTGATCGCGCAGTTGCGCCACTGCAGCAGGCTCGGATTCGGCGCGCCGCGCCAGCGCAGGAACGCGTAGAGCGCCGCGCCCGTGATCAGGAAGCGCAACGCCGCCATCGTGAATGGTGCGTAGCTCTCCAGTCCGATGCGGATCGCGAGGTAGGTCGATCCCCAGACGAGGTACAGGGATAGGAGGGCCAGCGGCACCAGCAGGCGCGGCGAGAAGCGCGGCGCGGCTGTGCCGGCTTCGGTAGTCGTGTCGGTCATGGCCAATCGCGGAAACGGCCCCCCGTCCCCAGGTTCCGCATGCTACGGCGCGCGCGCGCGCCGTCGACAGCACCACTGCTCATATCGCGCGCGGAGCCACTTCCGCTTCGCGCGCGAGCAGGCGGCGCTTGCGCGCGAGACCCCAGCGATAGCCGCCGAGACTGCCGTCCTCGCGCACCACGCGATGACAGGGCACCATGATCGCGAGCCGGTTCGTCGCGCAGGCGCGCGCGACTGCGCGTACGGCGCGCGGCGAACCGATCGCCTCGGCGATCGCGCCGTAGCTGCGCGTTTCGCCGCGCGGAATGCGCGTGAGCGCCTGCCAGACGCGCCACTGAAACGCTGTCGCGCGCAGATCGAACGGCGGCAACGGTGTGTCGGTGACGTCGGCCGGATCGCTCCAGCCGAGGTTCGCATGCACTTCGGCGATCACGCGCGCCAGCCATTCGTCGCGCCCGGTGTCGACGCGATCGCGCTGCGCCGCAGGGAATTCGCGTGCGAGTTCGGCCAGCAGTTCGTCTTCGTCCTGGCCGAGCAGGATCGCGCAGACGCCGCGTTCCGTCGCGGCGACGAGCAGCTGGCCCAGCGGCGTGGCCAGCGTCGTGTAACGCAGCGTCGTACCTGCACCGCCGCGACGGTAGTCGGCCGGGGTCATGCCGAGCAAGGTGTCGCTTTTTTCGTAGACGCGGCTGCCCGAACCGAAGCCCGCGGCATATACCGCATCGGTCACCGAGGGGCTGTCGCGCAGGGCGGACTTGAGTCGTGCGAGGCGGCGGCTCGCCGCGAGCTCGGCCGGACTCATGCCGTAGCGCGCGCGGAACCGCCGCTGCAGATGGCTGGCCGACAGGCCGACTTCCTGCGCGAGTTCCTGCAGGCTCGGCGCCTCTTCGGTGGTGCTGATGAGCTCGTGTGCGCGGGTGATGGGGTCGGTCGTGCTCAGCGACATGGCGGCGAATCCTGCGATGGCGATGGACAGAGTCTGCGCGCGACCCGTCGCGACGACCATCCGCATCTTGCGCGGCGCGGCATCGGAATGTGCCGGCGCCGTGCTCGGAATCCGCCGACTTGCGGCCGGCGCGGTCAGGCTTTCTGCAGCACGCCGAACAGGCCGCTGGCCCGCGCCGCCGGCCGTTCGCCGAGCCGGTCGCGGTAGCGGGCGAGGTTCGGAAAATCGTTCAGCGCCTTGCAGAAGCTCAGCAGCACTAGCTCGTGACCGAGCACGATGTCGGGCAGCATGAACGTGTCCGAGACGAGGTAGTCGCGGCCGGCCATGTGCGCTTCCAGCACTTGCAGCAACGGTTCGACCACCTTGATCGCCGTCGCGCGCTTGTCGATGTCGGGCCGCAGTACCGTGTAGTTCAGGACCTGAAAGCTGCGCGCATCGAGGTCGGACGAACACAGGAACAGCCAGCTGAGCCAGCGTGCGCGCAGCGGCGAGTCGAGCGCAGGTACCAACCCGGCCTGCGGATGTTGCTCGGCCAGGTATTGGCAGATGGCCACGGACTGGACCATGGACCCCTGTCCGGTTTCGACGAGCGGCACCTGGCAGAACGGGTTCTTCTCGCGGTACGGCGGCAGCTTGTGCTCGCCGGCGATGTAGTTCAGCGCGATCTCCTCGAGCGGCAGGCCGAGTTCGAGCGCGGTCCAGCGCACTCGAGCGGCGCGATCGAACGGCGCGAACGAATAGAGTTTCAGCGGTGCGGTCATGCGCGAATCTCCGGTGCTTCAATTTCGTGGAAAATAATACATTTAGCAATGTTGCAAGCCGGTCGCGACGGCGCAAATGCGGCACAGCCGACGACCGCACGACACGACGGCGAGCGCCGGCCCGGCCGCGCACCACCGAATCCGCTGTCCCAGACTGCGGTCGATGATCGCGGAAGCGGCTTTCTCGGCCAGTGCCGCAAACGCCAGGGTGGCGGCCGGATTCGCCGCCGCCTCGTGCTGCAGGCTGCCGTGCAGTTGTCATGCAGTCTCGCTATATTCGGCCGATGTCCGGACCATGGCGTCCGGAACTGCCGGGGCCGCTGTGGACACGCGGACCGGTCGCGCGCTCCACGGCGGACGCGCACGCGGGCTTTGCGGCTCATCGTCACGGACCGGATGCATCCGGTCGTTTTCTGTCGGGTTCGCGCCGGATGCGCGGCTCCGTCTTCAGACCAGGGGATCCATCCGATGTCGTTTCGTTTCCGGGCCTTCGGCGGCGCGGCGTTCGCGCTGTTGTCGCTGGCTGCCGCGCCGGCCATGGCCGATACCGCGGTATTCATCAACGAGATTCACTACGACGACAGCACCGGCTCCGGTGACGTCGGCGAGTCTGTCGAGGTCGTTGCGCCGATCGGCGTCGACCTGAGCAACTGGCGCGTCGTGCTCTACAACGGCAACACACAGAATGCGGGCGCGCCGTATGACGACGACCTGCTGTCCACCGCGGCATCGAGCACCTGCGGCAGCAAGCAGATCAAGGTCCTGACGTACGCGACCAACGGCGTGCAGAACGGCGAACGCGACGCGATCGCCCTCGTCGACAACGCGGGCACCGTCGTCCAGTTTCTCAGCTATGAAGGCACGACGACCGCGAGCTCGGGTCCCGCGCAGGGAATGACCAGCGTCGACATAGGCGTCATGGAAACCAATTCCACGGCGCCGGGCACGTCGCTGCAGCTCAGCGGCACGGGCAGCGACTACGGCCAGTTCACCTGGCAGGGCAGCGCGGCGCATACCTTCGGCGACTGCAATACCAGCCAGAGCTTCGGCCCGCCGGTCGACGTGCCGCCGACCGTGGCCTCGACGGCGCCGGCCAACAACGCGACGGGTCAGGCGAACACCGTCGACATCGTCGTGACCTTCAGCGAGCCGGTCACGACGACGAGCGCCTGGTTCACGCTGTCGTGCACGATCAGCGGCACGCACTCGGCGCTCGCCACGGGCAGTGGCGCTTCGCGCACCCTGAATCCCGATGTCGATTTCGCGAGCGGCGAGACCTGCACGCTGACCGTCATCGCCGATCAGGTCAGCGACCAGGACGGCACGATCGACGAAATGGCCGCCGATTTCAGCATGAGCTTCAGCACGGCCGGCGATCTGCCGCCGAGCGTCGCGTCGACCACGCCGGCCAACAATGCGCACGGCTTCCCGGGCAGCGCGAACCTCGCGGTGACGTTCTCCGAGCCCGTCACCGTCGACGCGGGCTGGTACACGCTGAGCTGCGCGAACACCGGCGCGCACACGGCGCTGGCCGGCGGCGGTCCGGTGTCGTTCCAGCTCAATCCCGACGTGGATCTGGGACTTCTGGAACAGTGCACCCTGACCATCGTGGCCAACAAGGTGCACGACCAGGACGGCACCGTGCAGGATATGAGCGCGAACGTCGTCGTCGTCTTCGAGACCGCGGCGTCGCTCGACGACTACTACGCCGGCGTCGATACCTCGAGCGGTCCCGCGCTCAAGGCCTGGCTGCACAACCGCATCAAGGACCACACCTCGATCCATTACGGCGACACCTACACCGTGATGAACAAGGCGGATGAGGATCCGACCGATGCGACCAAGGTCTGGGACGTCTACAAGAACGAGTCGTATCCGAAGCAGACCAGCGGCGCGGCGAACTACAACCGCGAGCACACCTGGCCGAAATCGCTGGGCTTCCCGAATCCGACCGATTCCGGCGGTCGCCCGAATCCGCCGCATACCGACGGCCACATGCTGTACGCCTCGCACGTGGGCTACAACTCCGATCGCGGCAACAGCCCCTACGGCCTGTGTCCTGGCTGCACCGCGCGGCCGACCACCGCGAATCACGGCGTCGGTGGCACGGGCGGGACGAGCAGCAATTACTTCAACGCGAACACGTTCCAGGTCTGGGATTTCCGCAAGGGCGACATGGCGCGCGCGGTGCTCTACATGGTCGTACGCTATCAGGGCGGCACCAACGTCAGTGGCGCGCCGGAACCGCACCTCGAAATCACCGACAACCGCAGCCTCATCGTCGGCAAGGACGCGACGACCTGCGGCGGCTGCATCGCCTACATGGGTCTGAAGACCGTGCTGCTCGACTGGAACGACCAGGATCCGCCGGACGACTACGACCGCAATCGCAACGCGATGGTCCAGACCTTCCAGGGCAACCGCAATCCCTTCATCGATCATCCGGAATGGGCGCGTTGCGTCATCGACAACGTGAACTGCCCGACCGTCGTCGACCTGATCTTCGCCGACGACTTCGAGTAAGGCTGCATCGCGCCGGCGCTCGACGCCGGCGCACCCGTCTCGAGAAAGGGCCGCCCAAGGCGGCCCTTTCGTTTTCCTGATCGGCGACGTTGCAGTTGCCGCCAAGAGGGTCGCGTGCGCTCGCTGCCGCGAGCACACGCGACCCGGTGCGCCTCACGACGCGACCCGGTGTCCCGGCCGGCCGCCGCCTCGTCAGTGCTGGACTCTCGACCGTGCCGGCCCTGCGCAACTGAGATTCGTCGCCGACCAGGTTCTGTCCTGGGCAGACGCGGTCCGCAGTTCAGCCGCCGAGCAATGCCGCCTGGCAGCGCCTGGTCAGGTCGATGTCGCGAAACGCCGTGAGGCGCGGCAGCACGTTGCGCAGCAGATGGGCGGCGAGTGTCTTCTGGCCGAGCGCCGCCTGCGTGATCACCAGGAAGGCGAGGGCATAGTCGGCCAGGTAGCCGAGCAGCGGATTGTTGCCGGACTCGCCCAGGATGTCGGCGAACGACGTGATGCGATCCTGCGCGGTGCGGTAGTCGCCGCGTTCGAGCGCGACCAGCCCGTTCGCGAACTCGAAATACGCCCGCGGAAGCATGGCCATTTCCTGGTCGCGGATTTCGTCGAGCAGTGCGGCGGCTTCGTCGGCGCGGCGCAGGCGCCAGACCAGGGTCGTCGCCAGATCGAGCACTTCGGTGAGTCCGCGGCCCGACGCCTCGACGGCCTGTGCCTGCCGGTCGGCCATGCCCTGCCAGTCGCGTGCGGCGCCGTGGATCGGCGCGATGCGCGAAAGATAGTGGGCGTGCGGCAACGTTGCCTCGAGATGACGCACGGCGTCGAGCGCGCCGCGCAGATCGCCTTGCGCCGCGCGCGCCGATGCGCGACGCAGTTCCGCATCGACGAGCATGGGCCCGAACAGGAAGAAGCGCTGCCACGTCAGCGCGCGGTTGCTGAGTGCGGCGACCTCGTCCCAGCGCGCCCAGGCCGCGGCATCGAGCAGGCGCGCGTAGAGCCGCGACGGCACGAACGCCCAGGCCGGAAACAGCGATCCGACCACGGCGAGCGCGGACGCGATCCAGGCGCCGATCCCGAACGGCGGGCCGGCGCAGAGTTTCCACGCGGCCCAGGCGACAGGCGGCAGCCAGACTATCCAGTTGCCGCGATAGATCTCGACGAGCTGTGCCGCGGTGCCGAGCGGTGCGCGGCGCGCATGGAGTTCCTGCGCCGGCGTGACGCCTTCGACGAGTGCATGGCCTTCGGCCCGGCCCATTGCCTCGCTGTGGACGTCGGTGTGGAAGCGGATCTCGCTGCAGCCCTGCAATTCCAGTTTGTAGCGCGCGGCGGACAGCGTTTCGGCCTGCACGCGGCCGGCGTGCTGCCGGCCGCTGCGGTCGTTCGCCTCGTACAGAAAGCTCGGCATCCCGACGACCCGGCTATTGCCGCGTCAGGCCTGGTCGTCCAGGCGACGCAACTGATCGCGCAGGCTGTCGAGGGTGCTCGTGAAACCGGCGAGGCGCTGGCGTTCCTGTTCGACGACGGCGGCCGGTGCGTTCGCGACGAACGTCGCGGTGCCGAGCTTGCCGTTGGACTTGGCGATCTCGCCCTCGAGCCGCGCGATCTCCTTCGCGAGCCGCGCCTTCTCGGCGCCGAGATCGATCAGCCCCGCGAGCGGGATCAGCAGTTTCAGCTCGCCGACGATCGCGGCCGACGCGGCCGGCTCGCGTTCGCCGGCGTCGAGCCAGCGCTGGCTTTCGACTTTCGCGAGGAACGCGATCTGCGCGCCGAATTTTTCCGCGCGCGCACGATCCTGCGCGTTGCCGGCGGCGTACAGCAGCGGAATCGTCTTGTTCGGCGCGAGATTCATTTCGCTGCGGATGCGGCGCAGCTGCGAGATCACGGCCTTGAGCCACTCGATCTCGGCCGCGGCGTTCGCGTCCGCGGGAACGTCCGCGGCGCGCGGATAGGCCTGCAGCGACACGCTGGGAGTCGCGATGCGCAGGCGCGGCGCGACGTTCTGCCAGATTTCCTCGGTGATGAACGGCACGAGCGGATGCAGCGCGCGCAGCAGCAGTTCGAGCGTATGGAGCAGCGTGTGGCGCGTCGACGCCGCGGCGGCCGCATCGTTGCCGGTCAGCGCGGGCTTGGCCAGCTCGAGGAACCAGTCGCAGAACTCGTTCCAGGTGAACTCGTACAGCGCCTGCGAGACGAGGTCGAAACGATACGCGGCGAACTGCGTCTCGACGTCGGCGAGGCATTGCTGCAGGCGCGTCAGGATCCAACGTTCCGCTTCGGTCCGCGGCGCGGGCACGGCGCCCGCCTCGATGCTGAAGTCCTCGCAGTTCATGAGCACGAAACGCGCCGCGTTCCAGAGCTTGTTGCAGAAGTTCTTGTAGCCGCCGCAGCGGTCGAGGTCGAACTTGATGTCGCGACCGTGGCTCGCGAGCGAGGCGAACGTGAAGCGCAGCGCGTCGGCGCCGTACGCGGCGATGCCCTGCGGATAGTCCTTGCGCGTGGCCTTCTCGATCTTCGCGGCCATCTGCGGCTGCATCAGGCCGCCGGTACGCTTGGCGACGAGGGCTTCGAGTTCGATGCCGTCGATGAGGTCGATGGGATCCAGGATGTTGCCCTTGGACTTCGACATCTTCTGGCCGTCCTTGTCGCGCACGAGGCCGGTGATGTAGACGTCCTTGAACGGCACTTCGCCCGTGAAGTGGTCGGTCATCATGATCATGCGCGCGACCCAGAAGAAGATGATGTCGAAGCCGGTCACGAGCACCGACGTCGGCAGGTAGCGCGCGAAACCGCGCTCGGCCATGGCTTTTTCGTTCGGCCAGCCCAGCGTCGAATGCGCCCAGAGCGCCGAGGAGAACCAGGTTTCGAGCACGTCGTCTTCGCGCCGCAGCGGCGGCGCCGCGCCGCCGTGCTTCGCGGCGGCCTGTGCGATCGCGTCTTCCTCGCTGCGCGCGACATAGGTGTTGCCGTTCGCGTCGTACCAGGCCGGAATGCGGTGACCCCACCAGAGCTGGCGGCTGATGCACCAATCCTGGATGTTGCCCAGCCAATGGCGGTACGTGTTGATCCAGTTTTCCGGCACGAAACGCACCTTGCCGGTCTCGACGAGATCGAGGCCGCGCGCGGCGAGGCCGTCCATCTTCACGAACCACTGCCAGGTCAGATAGGGCTCGATGACCTGGCCGGTGCGGTCGCCGCGCGGCACCTGCAGCTTGTGCTTCTTTTCCTCGACGAGCAGTTCCGCGGCCTCGAGATCGGCGAGCACGACCTTGCGCGCGTCGTAGCGGTCGAGGCCCCGGTACTTCGCCGGCGCGTTGTCGTTGATCTTCGCCTCGTCGGTGAAGATGTTGATTGGCGTCAGACCGTGGCGCTGGCCGATCGCATAATCGTTGAAGTCGTGCGCCGGCGTGATCTTGACGCAGCCGGTGCCGAATTCGCGCTCGACGTAGTCGTCGGCGATGATCGGAATTTCGCGGTTCGTCAGCGGCAGCATCAGGGTCTTGCCGATCAGCGCCGCATAGCGCTCGTCCTCGGGATGCACGGCCACGGCGACGTCACCGAGCATCGTTTCCGGGCGTGTCGTCGCGACCACGAGCGAACCCGAACCGTCGGCGAGCGGATAGCGGATCGACCAGAGCTTGCCGTCTTCTTCCTCGCTGACGACTTCGAGGTCGGAGATCGCGGTCTTCAGCACCGGGTCCCAGTTGACGAGGCGCTGACCGCGATAGATCAGTCCCTGGTCGAACAGGCGCACGAAGGTCTCGCGCACGGCCTCCGACGGAATCTCGTCCATCGTGAACATGGTCCGGCTCCAGTCGCCGGACACGCCCATGCGGCGCATCTGCCGCTCGATCGTGTCGCCGGACTGCTGCTTCCATTCCCAGACGCGCTCGATGAACGCATCGCGGCCGAGTTCGTTGCGGGTCTTGCCTTCGCTGCCCAGGAGACGCGTCACGACCATTTCGGTCGCGATGCCGGCGTGATCGGTGCCGAGCTGCCACAGCGTGTCGTAGCCGCGCATGCGGTGGTAGCGGATCAGCGTGTCCATGATCGTGTGCTGGAACGCATGGCCCATGTGCAGGGTGCCCGTCACGTTCGGCGGCGGCAGCAGGATCGCGTAGGGCTCGCCTTCGCCGGAGGGCTTGAACCAGCCGTTGGCCTCCCATTGCGCATACCACTTGGATTCGATCTGGCCGGGTTCGAAGCTCTTGTCCATGACGTGAATGACCTTGGCCCGGACGGCTGGCGTCAAGGCGGCTGCGGAAAAGGGATGCCCGATTGTAGCGTCGGGCGGCTTTCCGGCCCAAACCGGCGCTATTCCCGGCCGCCACGGACGCCCGCTACACTCGGCCGGGCCTGGGCATCGGAGGGAGCGGCATGAGCGTCAACAGCGCTGATCTGGCCAAGTTGTATCCGCTGGATTCCCTGCGACCGGAAAACCTCGAGCAGCTCGCGCGCGAGACCCTCGTCGAGGAACTGGGCCGCAGCGCCGTGCTGTTCACCGCCGGCGAAACCGACGACCACACGATTTTCGTGCTGTCAGGCCGGGTCAAGGGCGAATACCCGGACGGGAAGATCAAGGAAACCGACGCGTCGACCCTGCAGGGCCGCTACGCACTCGGCGACATCCAGCCGCGCCGCTTCACGGCGACGGTCACGTCGATCAGCGCGACGATCGCGCGCATCGACCGGCGCTACATGGAAAAGATCATCTGCTGGGACCAGCTCTCGCGCGCCGAGAACTTCCGGCATTGGGACCCGTCGCCCGAAGCGAACCGCTGGGTTTTCCGGCTGCTGCAGTCGCGCGTCATGCATAAGCTGCCGACCGCGGGCATTGAGCGCATGTTCCAGCGCTTCGAGCAGGTCGACGTGCGCGCGGGCGACATCATCGTGCGCGAAGGCGAGCCCGCCGACTATTTCTACGTGATCAAGGACGGCACCGCGTCGGTGTCGAAAAGCCTCGAGACCGGCGATTCCATCGTTGCCTACCTCGTGCGCGGGGACAGCTTCGGCGAGGACGCGCTGCTTGCGAACACCGTGCGCAACGCGACCGTCAGCATGCTCAAGGACGGCAAGCTCATGCGACTCGCCAAGCGTTCGTTCGACGAAGTCATGAAGCCGCCTGCGGTCGACTGGCTGACCCCGGGCAAGGCCTCCATCATCGCGCGCCAGGGCGCCATCGTGCTCGACGTGCGCATGCCCGAGGAGTTCGAGCAGCGCGCGATCAAGGGCGCGCTCAACACGCCGTTGTACACCCTGCGCGAAACCGTCAACGAATACGACCGCGCGAAGAAATACGTCGTCTATTGCAACACCGGCGAACGCAGCGCCGCGGCGGCCTTCATCATGGCCAAGATGGGCTTCGAGGTGTACGCGCTGCAGGGCGGCATCTCGGGGATGATCAAGCAGATCGATCGCAAGGCGACCTAGGCGCGCCACTGATCGAACCGCGCCGGCCGTTCGAGCCGAAGGAAGGCGATGCCCGCATCGAGGTCCCTCCTCGCGGCGTCTCCGCGGCGCAGCGAATCAATCGTGCCGGCTCAGCGCCGCCAGCGCCGCGGCGCCGGCGCATTCGTCACGGTCGGGTGCTCGGCGAACAGCGCCTGGATCGCATCGAGCAGCGGCCGTATGACCGCCGGCGGTTCGCTGCCGCACTGCCAGTGCACTTCGCGGCTGCGCCGGCCGTCGCTCATGCGCAGGCGCGAATCCGGTCCGCAGTCGGACGTCACGACGACGTGTTCGAGTCGCTCGCAACCGGGGTCGGCGGTCTCGCTCGGATCGCAGAGGGACTCGTCTGCATCGGGGTCCGGCAATTCGTCGAGATCGGCCGGCAGCGCATAGAAGTTCTGCCGACCGGCCAGCCGCGCGAGCGCAGCGAGCTCGTCTTCGTCGAGCTGCAGGCGGCGCGTCAGATAGGTCAGCTCGCCGTAGTCATGGACTTCGTAGCGGCCTTCCGCGTTGGCGTCGATCTCGTAGACGACGTAATCGTTCTGCGCATAGCGCAGCGTGATCGCGCTCGTGCGCTCCGACGGCGCCGACGCGCAGCCTGCCAGCAGCGACGCAGCCATCGCGGCGACGGCGCCGGAGCGTCGCAGCATCGTGTTCACGGCACCTCCTGGCTTGCGGGCAAGAGGTTGCGAATCTAGCGCGCCGCATGCTTCACGCCAATGGAATGATGCGGCGCTCGCCGATACGTCACTGCTGCATCGCCGGCGGATTGATCGCGGGCAGGCCGGCGTCGTCGCGGTGGATCGCCGCGTCGCGTGATTTGCCGAACGCTTCCGGTGCGAGATAGCGCCCCTTGTCCTCGGCGCTCTTGTTGTCCTTGATTTCCTCGGCGACGTAGGCGTTCGGCGAGGCGGCGCCGATCCCGGTCAGCTGGTAGCGGAAATCCTGATTCAGCGCTTCGAACCAGTCGGGCATGTCCACGCGCGCGTTGCCGTTCGCATCGAGCGTGACGACGCCGTCGTAGAGATTCTTCATGTCCGGTGATTCGACGAACGAATGCGACAGATACTTGCCGGCCGGATCGAGCGGATGATCGATCTTGAACGAACCGGCGGATTTCGACAGCGTACCGACGATCTGCGTATTGCCGGTCACGCGCAGCGCGTGCGTGGTGTTGCAGCTGCCCGGTGCACAGGACATTGTGACGGGGCCGGCGAACGAACCGGCGTAACTGCCGCTGAGGTTGCTCGTCGTGCGCGCGAAGAGCGCCGTCCCCGTCGTGTTGGCATTGACCTCGGCGTCGATGGCCTGGCCGGTGCCGGACGTGCGCGCGTAGATCGCGGCGCGGACGCTGCCGGCGTTCGTGAGCTCGAATTCGGCCGCATAGCGCTGGTTCGATCCGCTGCTCGTGTTGTAGCCGGTCACGGCCGAATGCTGGCTGCCGCTGCCATTGGCGCCGACCGACGAATAGATGCCGCCGCCTTCCGTGCCGCCGACCGTGATGAAGCCGTAGCCGCTCCCGGTCGAGTCGGCGCGCACCACGTCGCCGTCGCCGTTGTTCTGCAGAAAAAGGCCGTAGTTCGGCGTGTCGAACGTCGTCGCGTACGGCAGTACGAGGCCCAGCGCGTGTGTCGCGGGCGTCAGCACCTGGCGCGGCGACAGCAGCGTGAAGCTGGGCGCGCCGCCGGGCTTGACCGCGATCTCGAGAAAGCGCGCCTCGTTGCCGAAGACCGAGCCGAAATCCAGCGGCACGGTGAACACGCCCTGGCTCACGGCCACGTTGTTGCGCGTGACGATCGGCCCGATCTGCGTGCCGCCGAGATCGGCCGAATACAGGATGAAGCGAAAATCGTAGCTGCCGTTGGCGAGCACGCTGCTGTTGGTGAGCTCGCCTTGATACGTGAATGTCGTGTCGGCGAAAGCGGGTGCGGCAGCGAGCAGCGCGCCGAGCAGCGCGCAGCGGAGTGCGTTCATGGCGGTCGTCCTCATTCGAAAGCGTCGCTGAAAATCTCGTCGGTCGGCGGATTGCTGCGCGATCCCCAGAATCCGCCGCGAACTTCGAAGGTGCCGCCGGCCGAGTAGGCGGCATCGGGCTGTCCGGCGGTGAATCGCACGCGGTAGGTATCGCCGGTGCTTTCGCCGGCGCCCGAATCGACCGTGCTGTTGACGATCGCGAAAGGACCGCCGGCAGGATACTGGGCATGCACAGCACCGCACGTGGTGCAGGAAAGCAGCACGCCGGCGAGCAGGACTCGACGTCGCATGAGTGCGATCTCCCAGGGAAGAGATACGTCGAAACAAACGGGGCATCGTGCGGCAGGCGAACATGGCCGCGAACGA
Source organism: uncultured Lysobacteraceae bacterium (assembly GCA_946482585.1). The sequence continues at coordinate 10,215 of CAMLSI010000011.1, read as the reverse complement.
AAAACGCCGCTTTCGCGGCGTTTTCGTCAAGAACCATGTACTGCGTCACAGGACGGCAGCGTATGGCGACGTCAGGGCATGAGCTGGTCGCCGATGATGACGACATCCGCCGGACGCGCGGCGAACAGGCCGACGCAGACCACGCCGACGATCTGGTTGTACTCGCGCTCGGTAGCGACCGGGTCCACGATGGACAGGTTGTGCACGTCGAGCACCCAGTTGCCGTTGTCGGTGACGACACCTTCGCGCCAGACCGGCTGGCCGCCGCGCTTGGCGATCTCGCGCGCGACATAGCTGCGCGCCATCGGGATCACTTCCACCGGCAGCGGGAACTTGCCGAGGACGTCGACGCGCTTGGCTGCGTCGATCATGCAGACGAAGCGCTCCGACGCGGCGGCGATGATCTTCTCGCGCGTGAGCGCGGCGCCGCCGCCCTTGATCAGGCGCTTGTGCGCGTCGCATTCGTCGGCGCCGTCGACGTACAGCGGTACCGTGCCGACGCTGTTGAGATCGACGACGCGGATGCCGCGTTCACGCAGCAGTTCGCTCGAGCGTTCCGAACTCGATACGGCGCAGTCGATGTCGTGACGCATCGCGGCGAGTTCGTCGATGAAATAGGCAACGGTCGAACCGGTGCCGACGCCGACGATGCTGCCTTTCTCGACATAGGTGGCGGCGCGCTGCGCGGCCAGGCGTTTCTGCTGTTCGCGATCCATGGGACTCCGGGAGCGATGGCTGCTGAGGAAAATACGGGCGGCGGCGCGGCTGCAGCCTGCTCGCTCGCGTGCGCTATTCGAGCGACAGGATGTAGTCCCACTCTTTCTTCGCGACCGGCAGCACCGACAGGCGGTTGCCTTTCTTGACGAGTGCGAGGTCCTGCAGTTCGGGCTTGTCCTTGAGTTCGGCGAGCGTGATCGTGCGCTTGAGCTTGCGCTTGAAGCCCACGTCGACGAGCAGCCAGCGCGGCTCTTCGCGCTTGCTCGCCGGATCGTAGTAGTCGCTCTTGGGATCGAACTGCGTCGGATCGGGATGGGCGGCGCTGCGGATCTCGGCGAGGCCGACGATGCCGGGCTCGTCGCAGTTGGAGTGATAGAACAGCACGCCGTCGCCGACCTTCATGTCGTCGCGCATGAAATTGCGCGCCTGATAATTGCGCACGCCGTTCCACGGTTCGAGTTTCTTTTTTGCGAGCGCGTCGATCGAGAATTCTTCGGGCTCGGATTTCATCAGCCAATAGCGCATGGACGGTCCTTGCGGATCAGGTCTCGGTGCAGTCGATGAGCTCGCGCTCGGTGGCGATGAAGTCGAGCTTCACGTCCCAGTTTTCGGGCACGAGTGTATCGACTTCCTGAAAGGCGTAGCCGATGCCGACGAGCAACGGCGTCGCCGGGCGCTGTCGCTGCGCGAGGAAGGCGAAGCTCGTGTCGTAGAAGCCGCCGCCGTAGCCGAGGCGATGGCCGCGCCGGTCGAAGCCGAGCAGCGGCACGAGCACGAGTTCGAGCGTGTCCGGCGCGACGAGCGCGTGGTCGGGGACGGCGGGTTCGGGAATGCCGAAACGATTCGGCTGCACCTGAGTCGCCGTCGTGTAGCGCGCGAAACGCAACTGACGCGCGGCGCCGGCGACCGGCAGATGAAACGCCTTGCCCTGGCGCCAGCAATGCGCGACGACGAGATGCAGCGAGAGTTCGCCGTTCACCGCGAAGTAGCCGCCGATGCGCTCGTCGACCGTGAGTTCGGGCAGTTGCTGCAACTGCTGCAGCAGTCCCTGCGCGGCGGCGATACGTTGCGCCGCTGGCAACGCGGCGCGCTGCTCGCGCAGGCGCTGGCGCAACAGCTGGCGGTCGGAGGCATTCGGCATCGGCGAGCGGACGGTGGGTTGGCCGCGGATTGTAGCGGGGAACGCGCAGCGTCGTTGCGCTGGCCGGATACGTCGGGTCGCGGGCCGGAAAAACGTGCCCGTGCATGTTGATCCAGATCAGTGTCGCAAGCGCCGATCGTGCGCAGGATGAGAGCCCGAATCCCACGAATGGAGCGCTTCGATGCAGATGGCTGCCAGTATGCCGCGGAGCCCGCCGGCGGCGCGGGCAGTGCCCCGGCCGGCGCATGCCGCCGACGCGGAGCACGCATGAGCGCCGCCCATCCGATGCCGGCCGCCGCTGCGCGGGATCATCTGATCGATGCGTGCTTCCTCGGGCCGTACGGGGAGAACGACACGCTGCTGGAAAAGCTCGTGGTCGAGTTCCTGCGCGATCACGTTTACTGGCGACGCAATTTCCACCCCGAAGATCCGCCGGCGATCAGCACCGCCGCGGCGCGCGATCCGGACTATGCGGCCTTCGAGGCGCGCATGCGCCGCGAACTGCATCGGCTGTCGGCGGCATTGAAGAAATCCGTGCCGTTTCACAGTCCGCGGTACCTCGGGCACATGGTCTCGGACCTGTTGTTGCCCGGGCTTGCGGCACAGATGCTGACGTTGCCGTACAACCCCAACAATGTCAGCGAAGACGCCGCGCCGGTCACGGTCGACATGGAGGTGCAAGTCGGCCTGCAGCTCGCGCGCATGGTCGGCTATCCGCACGATCCGGCGCAGCCGGCCTGTGCGTTCGGCCACCTGACCTCGGGCGGCACGGTCGCAAACTACCAGGCCTTGCGCATCGCCCTGGCGCTGAAGGCGTTTCCGGTCGCGCTGCGTGCGGCGGCGCCGCCCGGAATCGCGTTGCCCCGCGACGACTGGGACGCGTTCAACCAGTCCGGCAGCGAGACCATCGCGCAGCTGGGGCGCTGGAACGACTGGCTGGCCGTACAACCGCCGCCGCAGCGGGCGCAGTGGCAGGCGCGCGTCGAGGCGCAACGCGTGGAAACGTTGGGGCTGGCCGGTTTCTTCGCCGCACATCCGCAGCTGCGCGTGCCGCGCGTGCTCGCACCGGTCACGGCGCACTATTCCTGGAGCAAAGGCCTCAAGCTGCTCGGACTCGGGCGCGACCAGCTCGAACTGCTGCCGACCTGCGGCATGCGCCTGGACGCGACTGCGCTCGAGGAATCGCTGCAGCGCCATGCGCGCGACCGGCAGCCGGTGCTCATGGCGGTTGCGGTGCTCGGCGGCACCGAATACGGCACGATCGATCCGATCGACGCCGTTCTCGGTGCCCGCGCGCGGGCGCGGCAGCAGGGACTCGATTTCAGCGTGCACGTCGACGCGGCCTGGGGCGGTTACCTTGCCACGCTGTTCCGCGCAGAGGACGGCGCGTTGCGATCCTACGGCGAGGTGGCAGCCGAATTCACGCAGTTCCCGCGCCCCGAGGCGCATGCGGCATTCGCCGCGCTGGCCGATACCGACTCGATCACGGTCGATCCGCACAAGCTCGGCTACCTGCCTTATGGCGCCGGTGCGTTCGTCTGCCGCGACCATCGCGCGATGGCGCTCGTGGCCGAACGCGCCGACTACGTGTTCCATGCCGATTCGCCGCCCGACTATCTGTCGCGCTACCGCAACCTCGGCCAGTTCATTCCGGAAGGGTCCAAATCCGGCGCGAGCGCCGCCGCGGTCTACGTGACGCACAAAGTGCTGCCGCTGGATCACCGCCATTTCGGCCGCTTGCCCCGCGCGACCGTGCGCGCGGCGGAAGCGTTTCACGCGCGCGCTTTGCGTTTTGCCGCCGAGCAGTCCGCGCGTGTACGCGTGGTGGTGCCGTTTGCGCCCGACAGCAATCTCGTGTGCGTCGCGCTGAACCCCCGCGGCAACCGCAGCGTGTCGGCGGCCAGCGACTTCGTGCGCGCGCTGCACGACGCGCTTCGCTGCGACCCGCAGCAGCCGTTGCAGCTCAAGGAATTCTTCGGTTCGGTGACGAGTCTGCGCTTCGATGTGCTCGGCGCGGCCGACACGTCGCGCGTGCTCGCGGCACTGGGCCTCGATGCCCCGGGCGTCGATGCCGACCGGCTCGTGATCCTGCGGCACACGCTGATGAATCCGTATCTGATCGACGTGGAGAACGGCATCAGTTACATCGACGCCTATTTCGGCTACCTCGCGCGCCGCATCGACGTACTGTGCGCCGCCTCGACGGTGGCGGCTCCCTGATGGGCACCCACGCTGCCGCCTCGCGACAGTGGGAGCACGCGGCGCTCGCCGCACTCGCGTGCGAAAGCGCGCGTTCCGCCGACACGCATCTGCTCAGGCTCGATTTCCCGGGGTTCGACGGCATCGGGTTCTATTTCAAGGACGAGGCCGCGCATCCGACCGGCAGTCTCAAACACCGTCTCGCGCGCTCGCTGTATCTCTACGCGCTCTGCAACGGGCGGCTGCGTGCCGGGCAAACCGTGGTCGATGCCTCGTCGGGCAGCACCGCGATATCGGAAGCCTGGTTCGCGCGTCTGCTCGGGCTGCCGTTCGTCGCCGTGATGCCTTCCTGCACCGCGCCGCGCAAGATCCGCGAAGTGCAGGCGCTCGGCGCGAGCTGCGATCTCGTGGACGACCCGGCGCAGGTGCATGCGCGTGCCCTGTCGCACGCGGCACGCGGTGCGTGTTTTCTCGATCAGTTCGGGCTCGCCGAGCGCGCGACCGACTGGCGCGGCAACAACAACATCGCCGAATCGATCATCGCTCAGCTCGCGCGCGAGCCGGCGCCGGAGCCCGCATGGATCGTCTGTGGCGCGGGAACGGGCGGCACGTCGGCGACGATCGGCCGTTATCTGCGCTATCGCCGCCTGAACACGCGGCTGTGCGTGGCCGACCCGGCCGGCAGCGCGTTCGCGCTAGGCTGGCGCACGCGCGATCGCGACGTGCGCGCCGGCACACCGACGGTCATCGAAGGGATCGGCCGGCCGTGCGTCGAACCCGGTTTCCTGTTCGACGTCGTCGATGCCGTCGTCGGCGTGCCTGACGCGGCGTCCGTTGCGGCCACATGGCTGCTCGAAAACCTGTTCGGACGCCGCTACGGCGGATCGTCGGGAACGAACCTCGTCGCCTGCCTGCAACTCGCGGCGGAGATGCGCGCGCGCGGCGAGCGCGGCAGCATCGTGAGCCTGCTCTGCGATCGCGGCGAGCGTTACGACGAGACCTTGTTCGACCGCGCGTGGCTCGGCGCGCACGGCATCGATCCGCTGCCGTGGCGCGCCCTGCTCGACGATTGCATCGCGAGCGGCCGTGCGCCGTTCGCGGCGGGATGACCGTGTGCGACCGGCACAGGATTGTCGCGCTGCCGGTACGTCGTCGCAGACCAGCTACGCGCAGGACGCGTGTGCGCTTTCATCGTGCGTCGCGAGGGTGCGGCGCGTCTGCTCGATCAGCTCGGGGAGCGGCACGGTGGTGCTCATGGCTGTGACCGGCGGTGGTGAGGGTGCGTCGAGCCTCGGGCAGGACGGACTCCGACGCGCTGATCCAGATCAGCGTTCATGCAAGACGTCGAGGCGCCCGTTCCGGAGATCACCGCGCATTCCGATCAGAAACCCTCGGTCGAGCGGAACAGGCCGACGCGCAAGTCACGCGCGGTATAGATCGGCCGGGCGTCGACCCGCACGCAGCCGTCGGCGACAACGAGCGTCAGGCGCCCGCGAACGATGCGGGTGACATCGATTTCGTAACTCACGAGCCGCGCCGTCGGCAACACTTGTCCGGTAAAGCGGACCGCACCGACGCCGAGCGCGCGTCCTCGACCGGGCTCGCCGAGCCACGGCAGGAAGAAACCGGCGAGCTGCCACAATGCATCGAGTCCGAGGCAGCCCGGCATGACGGGGTCGTCCTGGAAATGACAGCCGAAGAACCACTGGTCGGGTCGAACGTCGAGTTCCGCCTGCAGGGAGCCCTTGCCGCAGGCGCCGCCGTGTTCGTCGATGCGGATGATGCGATCGAACATCAGCATCGGCGGCAACGGCAGACGTGCATTGTCCGCGCCGAACATCTCGCCGCGCGCGCAGGCGAGAAGTTGCTCGCGGTCCAGCGAAGACGGTCGGGCCATGAGACGGGGCGCGTGGGATGCGGAGCCCGAGTGTGTGCGACGTGCCATGTCGCCGCATTGACTCGGATCAAACGCAGGTGGACCACGCGAGTGCCTGCGATCGCGGAGAGCCCGATGCATCGGGCGGTTTCGCCGGTGCGGCCGGTGGGCCGAGAAAGCCGCGAACCCGACAAGAGCCGACGGCGGCAGTGCGTTGGGGGAAACCGACGGTAGGGAGTACGGGCGGGCGCCTCGTCTCGCGACTACCGCTTCGGGAGGACGCCCTCCGCCGTGCCGATGCACACAGAACGACCTTGAACCCCGTTAACAGGTGGGACAGCTCGCGAGATCTCAGGCTTTCCGCACATGGCGGACATGCACACCGACCTCAGCACTGCAACCCCGGGGTAGTCGATTAGGAACAAGGCAAATGTTAGGCGTGCTGTCGCACACGGCAGAGAACGACGCGCCTATTTTACGGAGGCGCTGAGCACACCTTCAAGCTTGTGTTTCAGCGCTTGCACGTGCTGTGCCACGGCGTCGGCTTGACTGCTGCCCTGTTGACGTGCAGCGATCAGCTCGTGCGTGATGTTCAATGCGGCGAGTACGGCGATGCGATCGAGACCGCTCGCGCGCGCGGCGTTCTTGACCTCGCGCATCTTGCCGTCGAGATACGCCGCCGCAGCGATGAGGCCCGGACGCTCTTCGTCCGTGCAGGCAATGAGGAATTCGCGATCGAGGATGCTGACGGAAACCGGCGCGGGTGTGCTCATGGGGCCTACGCGTTCTGTTCCAGCGACTTCAGCCGCGCAATCATCGCTTCGACGCGCGTGCGTGCCTGCTCGTTCTTCTGCAGCAGCAGCGCGCGTTCGTTGGCCAGTTGTTCCTGGCTCTGGCGCAGGCTGCGGTTTTCCTCGGACAGGCGCTGGCACAGCTCGACCAGACGGTCGATGCGGGCGCTGACCTCGTTAAGGTCAGCAAGCGTGTTCTGGGCCGCGGACATGGGCCGGACTATAACAGAGGGCCGTGACGCCGCAACGGCGCTGACGCGGGCCTGCGGGAGCCGTCACAGCGGCGCGGTCTCGCGTCGTTGCGCCTTGACGAATTCGAGGCAGCGCTCGGCCGAAAGCGGCAGCGACAGCCAGTTGCCCTGGATCTCGTCGCAGCCCTGTTCGCGCAGGTACTCGACCTGTTCGCGCGTCTCCACGCCCTCGGCGATGACGTTGAGGCCCAGCGAATGCGCCATCGTGATGATGGTCGCCGTGATCGCTTCGTCGTCGGGATCGGACGTGATGTCGCCGACGAATTCCTTGTCGATCTTCAGCGTGTCGATCGGCAGGCGCTTGAGGTAGGACAGCGACGAATAGCCCGTCCCGAAGTCGTCGATCGCGAGCGACACACCGATGGCCTTGAGATCGTTGAGCGTCCGCACCGATTGCTCGGCGTTGTTCATGATCGTGCTCTCGGTGAGTTCGAGCTCGATCTGCTGCGGCGCGATGTCGTGTTCGGCGAGGATTTCGCGCAGGCGCCGCGGCAGCTCGCCGCGCAGCAACTGCAACACCGAGACGTTGACCGCCATGACGATGTCGTCGACATCCTGCAGGCGCCAGCGCGCGAGGGTCGCGCAGGCGCGGCTCAGGACGAATTCGCCGATGTCGATGATCATGCCGGCTTCCTCGGCCAGCGGGATGAACACGGACGGCGAGATCTCGCCGAGGTCTTCGCTGTGCCACCGCAGCAGCGCCTCGACGCCGACGATGCGTTCGCCGACGAGCGCGAGCTTGGGCTGGAACACGAGGCGGAATTCGCCGCGCTCCATGGCCTTGCGCAGCGCGCCGACCATGGTCGCGCGCAGGCGCGCGGCCGAATCCATTTCCGAGGTGTACATTTTGTAGGTGTTGCGGCCGCTTTCCTTCGCCTGGTACATGGCCGTGTCGGCGTACTTGAGCAGATCCGTCGGCACCTGCGCGTGATCGGGATACAGACTGATGCCGATCGACGGCGAGATCACGACTTCCTGGCCTGCGTCGAGCTCCAGCGGTTCGGCGAACGCCAGCAGCAGTTTCTGCGCGACCTGCTCGGCTTCGGCCCCGTCGTGCACGTCTTCCAGCACGACGGTGAACTCGTCGCCGCCGAGCCGTGCGACCGTGTCGCTGTCGCGCACGTGCGCGCGCAGGCGGGAGCCGGCCGCCTTGAGCATGCGATCGCCCGCGGCATGGCCCATGGAATCGTTGACGTGCTTGAAGCGGTCGAGGTCGAGGAACAGCACCGAGACGCGGCGGCCGTTGCGGCGCGCGCGCATGATCGCGTGGCCCAGCCGCTCGCCGAGCAGCGTGCGGTTCGGCAGTCCGGTCAGGGTGTCGTAGTTGGCGAGATAGCGCAGTTCCTGCTCGGCGCGCTTGCGATCGGTGATGTCGGCGAGCACGCCGACGAAGTGCGTGCGCGTGCCGTGCGCATCGCGCACTTCCGCGAGCTCGAGCCAGCTCAGGAATTCCTCGCCGTCCTTGCGCCGCTGCCACAGTTCGCCGCGCCAGTGGCCGGTCTGGCTCAAGGTCTCGCGCATGTGCTCGTAGACCTCGGGCGCGTGCTGCGGCGAATTGAGGATGGCCGCGTTCTGGCCGACGACTTCGTCCTCGCGGTAGCCGGTCATGCGCGTGAATGCGAGATTGACCGAGGTGAAGCGGTAGTCGAGATCGGTCACGGTCACCGCCTCGGTCATGTTGCGGATGACTTCGGCGGCGATGCGGCGCTCGCGCTCGGCCAGCCGCGATGCGGTCACGTTGCGCGCGGTGCCGCTGATGCGCGTGGGCAGGCCGTCGACGTCGCGTTCGACGATCTTGCCGCGCGACAGTACCCAGATCCATCCGCCCTGCGCGTGCGCGACGCGATGCTCGGATTCGAAATGATCGATGACGCCGGCGATGTGGTCGGTCATGGTGCGGTCCACGCGCTGCAGATCGTCCGGGTGCACCGCGAAATTGCGCCAGTCCTCCGCGCTGAGGCTCTCCTCGGGCGAGCTGCCGAGCAACTGATCCGCACCGAACCGGTAGATGCGGCCCTCGCGCATGTCGTAGTCCCAGAATTCGTCGCCGGAACCCCAGAGCGCGAGGCGCAGGCGATCCTCGCGCATGCGCAGCTCGTTCTGGTGACGCTTCTCCTCGAGGCGTTTGCTGCGCCGCTCGCGCCAGATCACGAACACCACGAGGCTCGCGAGGCTCGCATAGGCGAGTTTCATCACGGTCGAGGCGTACCACGGCGGCACGATCACGAACGCGAACGCGCTGCTGCGCGCGGTCTGCGGATCGCTCTGCGCGCTGCGCACGCGGAACACGTAGCGGCCCGGATCGAGATTGGTGTAGGTGACGTCGTGGCGCGTGCCGCCGTCGATCCAGTCGTCGTCGAAGCCGTCGAGCTTCCAGGCGAAGCGGTTGGTCTCCGGCGCGCTGAAATCCAGCGCAGCGAACTCAAAGCGCAGCAGCCGTTCCGCCTGCGGGATCTCGCGCTCGGGCAGACTGCCGACGATCTGTTCGCGCCGGCCGCCGATCGTCATCGCGGTCAGCACCACCGGCGCGTCGTAGCGCTCGCGCGCGAGCTGGTCGGGACGCACGAGGTTGATGCCGTTGACGCCGCCGAACAGCAGCTCGTCCGGCCCCAGCGCGAACGCGGCCGCGCCGTTGAATTCGTAGGCCTGCAGGCCGTCTTTCAGTGAGAAGTTGCGCACCGCGCGCGTGCCGGGCTCGTAGCGCGACAGGCCGCGGTTCGTCGACAGCCACAGCGCGCCGGATTGCTCCTCGAGCACGCCGTAGATGGTATTGCTCGCGAGACCGTCCTGCGTCGACACGCGCGCGAGCCGCACGCCGCTTTCGGTCAGTTGCTCCAGCCGCAGCAGGCCGCTGTGCGAGCCGATCCAGATCGTGCCGTCGCGGCTCTCGTGGATGTGCCGCACGATGTTTCCGGAATGGGCGCCCGGCGCCGTGGTCGTGCCCACGAGGCGGCGCAGACGGCCCGTGGCCGGATCGAGCAGGGCCAGACCGTCCAGCGTGCCGATCCAGAGGCGGCCCTGGCTGTCTTCGCAGAGCGCGAGCACCATGTTGTTCGGCAGGCTGTCCGGGTCGGCGTCGTCATGGCGCCAGATCTTCAGCGCCTGGCCGTTGCGGTAGCGCAGCAGGCCCTTGGTGCGCGTGCCGATCCAGAGGCTGCCGTCGCGGCTGCGCACGAGGCTGCGCGCTTCCTGGTCGCCGCTCGCGAGCGCGCCGGCGCCGGCGAGCGGCGGCAGGTCGGG
>CAMLSI010000010.1 GCA_946482585.1 uncultured Lysobacteraceae bacterium | reverse complement strand
GGCTACGACTTCCAGTCGCATCTGTGGGTCGACGCGTACTTCCGCCTGTTCAACAAGAACGTCGGCGATTTCCGCGTCGGCCAGTTCAAGACGCCGGTCGGTTTCGAGGAAGGCGCGATCGGTTCCGGCGCGACGACGTTCCTGGAGCGCGCGCTGCCGGTGCAGGCGGTGAACCAGGGGCGCCGCATCGGCCTGGACTGGACCTACGAGAAGGTGCCGGGCTGGCTGCTCAACGCGGCGGTGTTCAGCGGCGGCGATCTCAACGGCGACAACGACGGAACGACCTGGGCCGCGCGCGCGGTGTTCAATCCGGTCAAGAGCGATACCGCCGTCGTGCATCTCGGCGTCGCCGGTTCGATCGAGGAACGCGACGACGAGATCGCACGCATTCGCGCGCGTCCCGAAGCCAACCTCACGGCGATCCGCCTGATCGATACCGGCAACCTGAGCGGCGCCGACCAGATCAAGCGCGTCGGCCTCGAAGGCGCCTGGGCGCAGGGACCGTTCTCTCTGCAGGGCGAATTCCTGACCATCGATGCGTCGCGCCGCACCGCGCGCGATTTCGCCGCCGACGGCGCCTATCTCTATGCGAGCTGGGTACTCACCGGCGAAACGCGGCCTTACAAGAGCGGCGCGTTCGGCAACGTCAAACCGAAGAACGATTACGGCGCGGTCGAGGTCGGCCTGCGCTACTCCACGCTCGATCTCAACGACGGTCTCGTCGCCGGCGGCAAAGAGCACGACTGGACGCTCGGCGTGAACTGGTATCTCGGCCAGCATTTCAAGCTGCAGGCGAACTACATCCGCGCATTCAGCGACAAGGGCGCGCTCGCGCTCGATCCGAAGATCACCGAACTCCGCGCACAGATCCACTTCTGAACCAGGTCCCGGCGCCGCCCCCGCAACGGGGCGGCGCGTAGCCGGCCGCGCGACCCGGCCGCGTACGTTGCTTTTCTTGCGCGCTTCCGACGCGGCGAAACCCTTCGCCGCGCGCGCGCCGTCATCGAAACGTCATCGCCGCGGCGAAAGACGGCAGGCGGTCGCACGGTCATGTTGCAGGGACGCGCAGCAGAACCGTCTTCGCGCCGAAGCGAAGCCTCCGATCGCCGAAACGACAACCCCGGCGCTCGCCGCGCGCACTCAGCTGATCCAGCATCGTCGACATCGCATGTTCTTAACCGTTGTGTCGGTATGAAAGAATTCGCGTGCCGTTCCGGTCTGGTTGTCCAAGCTGACGCGCTGCAGTGCAGCATGCATCCGAACTGCAGCATTCGGCGTATAAGACTGCGCGCTTCGCGTACGGAGGGCAGAACCCCGCTCATCAGGCAGGTTCTCCGCCGCGCGGCGCGTCATCGCTGCCTATGCAGCAGTTACCCCTGCGGGCCGACGCCCGTCAATCCACGGAGAACTTGCAATGTCCACGAAGATCGCGAAACCGCTGACGCTCGCACTCGGTACGGCTTTCATCGGTTCCCTCTCGCTCGCGCAGATGGCCAGTGCCGACACGGCGTTCCAGCTGAATCAGCTCGCCAGCGGCTACATGACCACCGGCTTCGGCGAAGGCAAGTGCGGTGAAGGCAAGTGCGGCATGGACAAGATGGACACGAACAAGGACGGTTCGATCTCCAAAGCCGAATTCGACGCCGCGAAGGGTCAGCACTTCGACAAAGTCGACACCGACAAGAACGGTTCGCTGAGCAAGGCCGAAGTCGAAGCCGCGCACAAGGGCAAGGAAGGCAAGTGCGGCGAAGGCAAGTGCGGCGGCGACAAGAAGGGCAAGGAAGGCTCCTGCGGCGGCGACAACAAGGGTAAGGAAGGTTCCTGCGGCGGCGAGAAGAAGGGCAAGGAAGGCTCCTGCGGCGGTCATCAGTCCTGAGCGGAGCCGCCATGAGCCCGCGCTCTCTCACTGGTGCGGGCCTTGGCCTGCGGCGGGCCCTGCTGGGCCCGCTTGCGCAGCACGGGTATCCGGCCGCGGCGGGCACGCCCGCTGCGGCCATCGATTTCTTCGAGATCGCGCCGGAAAACTGGATCAACGTCGGCGGTGCGCTCGGACGCCAGCTGCGCAGCTTCACCGAACGTCATGCGTTCGTCTGCCACGGGCTCAGCCTCAGTCTCGGCGGACCCGAACCGCTCGATGAAACCCTGGTCGTGAAGATCCGCCGCCTGCTCGACGCGCATGGCATCGCCCTGTACAGCGAACACCTTTCGTATTGCAGCGACGACGGCCACCTCTACGACCTGATGCCGATTCCGTTCACGCGCGCCGCGGTCGACTGGGTCGCCGCACGCATACGCCGTACGCAGGATCTGCTGGGCCGCCGCATCGCGGTGGAAAACGTGTCCTACTACGCCGCGCCGGGCCGCGAGATGGACGAGGTCGATTTCGTGCGCGAAATCATCGCCGCAGCCGATTGCGACCTGCTCCTCGACATCAACAACATCCACGTCAACAGCGTGAACCACGGCTACGACGCGGCCGCGTTCCTCGACGCGATGCCGGGCGAACGCATCGCCTACTACCACGTCGCCGGCCACTACGACGAGGAGCCCGGACTCAAGGTCGACACCCACGGCGCCGCCGTGATCGATCCGGTCTGGGACCTGCTCGAACGCGCCTACGCGCGCCTGGGCGTGCGCCCGACCCTGCTCGAACGCGACTTCAATTTTCCGCCGCTGGCCGAACTCGTCGCGGAGCTCGACCATATCCGCGATCTGCAGAGCCGCCATGCCGACCTCGAACGCCACATCGCCCGCGGCTGAGCTGCACGCGCTGCAGCGCGACTTCGCCGCCTGCATCCGCGAACCCGGACGCGAAGATCTGCCGCCCGGCGTCGCCGCGCGGCGCATGCAGGTCTACCGCGAGCTGTTCTTCAACAATGTGGAAGGATTGCTTTCGAGCAACTTCCCCGTCATCCGCACGCTGTATGCCGATGCGGCGTGGAGCGCGCTGATCGCGGAATTCCTGCGCGATCATCGCGCGCAGACGCCGCTGTTTCCCGAGATCGGCCGCGAGTTCCTGCGCTGGCTGGAACGGCGCCGGGACGACGGCTGCGCCGATCCGCCGTTCCTGCTCGAACTCGCGCACTACGAATGGGCCGAGCTCGCGCTGTCGCTCGACGAGCACGACATCGACGCGCTGCCGCACGATCCCGCCGGCGATGTCGTCGCCGGCGTGCCGGTCGTGTCGCCGCTCGCATGGGTGCTCGGCTATCGCTTTCCGGTGCAGCGCGTTTCGGCCGACTACCGGCCGACCGAGGCCCCGGCCGATCCGACCCTTCTGCTGCTGATCCGCGATCGCCGCGACCAGGTCAGCTTCCTCGAGATCAACGCACTGACCGCCGCCCTGATCGAACGCCTGCAGGCCAATGCCGACGCGACCGGCGCCGAGGTCGTCGCGGCGTTGCTCGCCGAGGTCGCTCCCGGCAATGCCGGCGCGCTGCAGCAGGCCGGCTGCGACATTCTGCGCAATCTGCACACGCGCGACGCACTGCTGGGTACGCGAACGGCGTGACACTTCGAGCGGCGCACAGATTGCCATAGCCGCGCGAAAGCGAAACCCGCGACATCCGGTCCTCTGGGCATTCACCACCACAGGCCATAGCCATGCTCGCGACCGCACGCCTCGTCACTGCCTGGGATGCGCTGACTGCCCGACTGCAGGCCGGCGCCGAAGTCGTCCCGCCCACCGTGCTCCGCCTGATCATGGGCTGGGAATTCTGGGAGTCGGGCCTGGAAAAACTGCACGGCGAGAACTGGTTCGCCGATATCCAGCAGAAGTTCCCGTGGCCGTTCGATGTGGTCCCGGTCGATTTGTCCTGGGGCATCGCGACCTGGTTCGAGATCATCGGCGGACTGATGCTCTGGCTCGGCCTCGGCACGCGTTTTTTCGCGTTCTCGCTGATGTTCCTGACCTTCGTCGCGACGGCCGCCGTGCACTGGCCGAACATGTGGATGATGTGGAGCGACCTGCTCGCCGGCTATTCGGTCAGCAACAGCGGCCACGGCAACTTCAAGCTGCCGCTGCTGTTCGTCGTCATGCTGCTGCCGCTGATCTTCGGCGGCGCCGGCAAATTGAGCCTCGATCATCTGATCGCGCGCATCGCGGGCGCCGCGCGTCCGATCGCGGCACTCGGCGATCTCTGGAGCGCAGCGATCGCGGCCGCCGTGCTCGGTCTGCCGTTCCTGATGCTGATTCCGGCGCTCGGCTTCGCGCTGCTCGCGATCGCCGCGGCGCTGGCCGTCGCTGCGCGTTTCCTGCGCGCCTGAACATCGATACATGTTCGCGATGGGCGCGGTCGGCGGCATCCGGTATCCTGCCCTCATGTCCGAGTCCGCCCCTGTCAGTTACGCCCAGCGTTTCCGCGGTTTCCTGCCCGTCGTCGTCGACGTCGAAACCGGCGGATTCGATTCCGACCGCGATGCCCTGCTCGAAATCGCCGCCGTCGTCATCCGCATGGATGCCGACGGCTGGGTGCATCCGGAACCCGCGGTATCGACGCACGTCGTGCCGTTCCCCGGCGCCAACATCGATCCGCGCGCGCTCGAGATCACCGGCATCGATCCGACACATCCGTTCCGCGCCGCGCTCGACGAGAAGGAAGCGCTCGATCTCATCTTCCGTCCGGTGCGCAAGGCCATGCGCGAAGCCGACTGCCAGCGCGCGATCCTCGTCGGCCACAACGCCTCGTTCGATCTCGGCTTCCTGAACGCGGCGATCCGCCGCACCGGACACAAACGCAGTCCGTTCCACCTGTTCAGCTGTTTCGACACCGCGACGCTGGCCGGTCTCGCCTACGGCCAGACCGTGCTGTCGAAAGCGGTCACCGCAGCGGGCTTCGAATGGGATTCCAACGAAGCGCACTCGGCCGTATACGACACGGAACAGACGGCCCGCCTGTTCTGCAGCATCGTCAACCGCTGGAAGGCCATGGACGACCTGTACCGGCGCAGCGCCGAGGCGAACGCCGGCGTCGCGGCTTGAAGCGCACGCGCAGCGCCCGCATCCTCTGCCTCGCCCCCACTCTCTCCGCCGCCATGCCGATCTACGAATACATTGCGCAGGAGCACGGTTGCGCGCATTGCGGCCCGGGCTTCGATCATTTGCAGAAGCTCAGCGACGCCGAGCTCGAGACTTGTCCCGACTGCGGCGCGCCGGTGCGTCGCAAGATCTCTGCACCCAATACGATCATCGGCAACAGCCACCTGACCAGCGAAGGCCACGCGGCGAAGCACGGCTTCACACAGTACCGCCGCGCCGGCGGCGGCGTCTACGAAAAGACCGCGGGCAAGGGCCCGGACTTCATCAGCGGCGATTGACCGCCGGCGCGCCGCTCAGGCGATGCCGAGTCCTTCGATGGCGGCGATCGATTGCGGGTCGAAACCGGCGAGCTGCGTGAACGCGCGGCCGCGATCGGCGTAGTCGCGGAACTGGTCGAAACTCGGCGCCCCCGGCGACAGCAGCACGACACCGCCGGCTGGTGTCCATTCGCGCGCGAGCGCGACCGCCTCGGCCAATGACAGGCAATGCTCGAGCCGGTAGGCCGGCTGCGCCGCGCCGAGCTGGCGCGCGATGCGTGTACCGCTCGCACCGAGGCAGATCACCGCTTCCGGCGGCCGCCATTCGACATGACGCTGGAATTCGCTCCAGTCGAGGCCGCGGTCGAAACCGCCGACGAGCACGCTGACCGCGCGGCCCTCGAGGCTGCGCAGCGCTTCGATCGTGGCCTGCGGCGTCGTCGAGATGCTGTCGTTGATCCAGGTCAGCCCGCCCTGCTCGCCGAGCGTCTGCAGCCGGTGCGGCAGCGGCTGGAACGACACCGCCGCCGGCAGCGCGGCGCGCGCATCGAAACCGAGCGCGTCGACGACGGTCAGCGCGGCGCAGAGGTTCAGCGCGTTGTGCTCGCCCGCGAGCGGCAGCTTGCGCAGATCGAAACGGCGCTCGTAGCCGTACATGATCATGCCTTCGGCCACGTGCCAGCCCGGAATGGCGCCGAACACGCGCCGGCGCGGGTGCAGCGCCGTGCGCGCGACGAGCTCGTGCTGCAGCGCGTTGACGACGAGCGTCGATGCGCGCTCGGCCAGCGCGAGCTTGTCGGCGACGTAGCGTTCGCGCGAACCGTGCCAGTCGAGGTGTTCTTCGTAGATGTTGTTGATCAGACCCGCGTCGAGGCGCTCGGCGTCGGCGGTCTGGAAACTGGACAGTTCCACGACCCAGCAGTCCACCGATTCGGGCGCGTCGAGCAGTTCGAGCAGCGGCAGACCGATGTTGCCGGCGAGGGCGACGCGCTGACCGAGGCCGCGCAACAGGTGCGCGATCAGCGCGCTCGTCGTGCTCTTGCCCTTGGTGCCGGTCACGCCGACGACGCGCGCGAGCGGATTCTCGCCGAACCACAGCGCCGTGGCCGAGGTGAACTGCACGCCCGCGGCGCGCGCCTCCACGATGGCCGGCAGATACAGGCTGATGCCGGGAGACTTCACGACGATGTCGAAACTCCAGAGCAGGCCGGCGTACGGTTCGACGGTCACGTAGTCGAGCGCGTCCTGATGGAAGGTGCGCGCCTGTTCCGCCTCGGCTTCGCTGCAGATCAGGCTCAGGCGCTGCCCCGGCAGGCGCCGGCGCAACGCCGCCAGCGTTGCGCGGCCTTCGCGGCCGTATCCCCAGACCGCAACGCGCTTGCCGGCCAGATCAGCAAAACGCATCGACGATTCCGGCCAGGCGCGGCGGCAGGCCGTGCGGTCCTGCGGGTTGCAGCAGCGGCGCGAGCGCGAGCTCGCCGGCGTCGAGCTGCGGCAGCACGACGCTGCGGAAGCGCGCGACGAGCGCGTCCTCGCGCCATTCGGGACGCTGGCTCAGCGCCAGCAGTGCCGCGCGCGATTCACGGCCTTCGCCGACGCATTCGAACGGTTTGTGCTCTCGGAACTCGAGCAGCGCGTCGAAGCCCTGCTGCTGCGATTCGTCGTCGAGCAAGTTGCGTCCGAAGATGCCGAGCAGGCGCGGCTTCGGCAGGAACGGCGCGAGCGCCAGGAACACGAAGTGACATTTGGGGCATTGTCCGCACCAGCGGTCGGCGGGGCGCGGGCCGAGAATGCGGAAATTGCGGTTGCAGCTCGAGAACACCGCGTCGTAGCGCGATTCGCGCGCGAACAGCCGCGTGACCGCGAGTTCGGACAGCGGCCGCAGCAGCGAACAGTAGTTCAGGTCTGCCGCGACATGGGTGCGCACCCAGGCGGCCAGGGTCTGCTCGAACTCCCAGCCCTTGCTCCATTGGTGATTGACGGCACGGCCTTCGTATTCGAGCGTCGCGCTCGAGGCCGAGCGCTCGTTCGAGAACGCGATGGTGTCGTAGCCGTACAGCAGGGCGGCGACGACGAGGATCGCCGAATTGATCGCGGTGACCGGGATGTGTCCGTTCCACGCGCCGGCCTTGTTGTAGTCGAACAGCTCGGGCGCGAGTTGACGCGCGACGTTGAAGCCGGGCAGCTCCGTCGCGGCGACGCAGGCGGCGATCAGCGGCGAATTGCCGACCCATACCGCGGTCGCGCTCTCGCCGCGCTGCTTGAGCAGCTCGGCGGAAACCAGCGAGTCCTTGCCGCCGCCGATCGGCAGCAGGCAGCGCGCCGGCAGGCCCAGCGCCTCCGCGGGCGTGAACGTGCCGGCGCGCGGGAAGTGGATGTGTTCGCGCAGATCGAGCCCGTTCTGGTACGCGAACTCGCCGAGGCCGTGCAGATACAGCGCGTCGAGCAGCTGCGCGGTTTCCGCATCGGGAGCGCCATTGTCGACGCGGATTTCCGTCGGTACGCCGGCCTTGTAGTAGCTGACGCCGGCGACGAGATGCAGCAGCTTCAATGCGGCGGCGAATGCGGGCCCGCGCTCCGGCGGCAGCTCCGGCGCATTCGGGAACGCGATGCGTTCGACCAGCTCCACGTCGTCGTCGAACGCGTAGACGAGGCGCGCTTCGCCGTCGGCGTAGTCGGCACGGATGAAACGGAACGCCGCGGCTTTGCGCGGATCAGACAGCGGCACGTTGAAGCTCCTTGCGGCGCAGGCGGCGCGATGAAATCAAACCACGGACTCCCCGGCCGGAACGCGCAGATTGTACTGCGAAGCCATCGTCGCTCCGTAGGCGCCTGCCTGTGCGATCAGCAGCACGTCGCCTTCGCGGCATTCGGGCAGCCGCCGGTTCGAGCCGAGCACGTCGCCGGACTCGCAGATCGGGCCGACGACCTGGTACAGCGTGTCGGCCTTCTCGCCGTGACGGCTCAGATTGACGATCTCGTGCCAGGCCTCGTACAGCGCCGGGCGTATCAGCGAGTTCATGCCGGTATCGACGCCGACGTAGCAGTAGTCGCCCTTGCGCTTGGTCTGGTTCACGCGCGCGAGCAGCACGCCGGCCTCGGCGACGAGATAGCGCCCGGGCTCCATCCACAATTGGAACTGTGGATACGCCTGCTTGATCTCGGCGAGGCAGGCGTCCAGTGCGGCGAGGTCCAGCGGCGCGTCGTCGGGGCGCGAGGGCACGCCGAGCCCACCGCCGATGTTGATCGCCTCGATGCGTGTGAAGCGCTGCGCCAGCGCGGCGAGTTGGGCATACACCTCGCGCCAGTGCCCCGCGTCGAGGATGCCCGACCCCAGATGCGCGTGCAGGCCGACGACGGCGACGTCGTGGCGCCGCGCCAGCTGGCGGAACTCCTCGACCTGATCGAGGCTCAGGCCGAACTTCGAGCCGGCACCGCCCGTGCGCACCTTGTCGTGATGGCCGCGACCGGCACCGAGATCCACGCGCAGGATCACTTCGCTGCCGCGGAAGGTTTCGCCCCAGTGCTGCAGCGGATGCAGGTTGTCGAGCGTGACGCGGACCCCGCGCGCGAGCGCCGCGGCGTATTCGTGCTGCGGCGCGAAGTTCGGCGTGAACAGCAGGCGGTCGGGCGACACCAGCTCCGCGGCGAGATCGAGCTCGCCCGGCGAGACGCATTCGAGGCCGAAGCCCTGCGCGGCGATGACTTCGAGCACCTCGCGCCGGCTGTTGGCCTTGAGCGCGTAGAACCAGCGGTCCGGCGCGGCGAGCGCGCGCAGACGCCGTGCGCGCTCGCGCACGGTCGCGAGGTCGTAGACGTAGCGCGGCGTCGCCTGCTCCGCGAGCTTCAGCAGGTCGTCACGGCGCTGCAGCCACCACGGCGTTTCGGTGCGATGCACCGCCGTGGCGTAGAGCTCGCTCCAGGCCGGACCGAATACGGCCGGGTCCTCGGCGCGCAAGGCTTCGGTCTTGATCAGCGCTTCGTGCAGGGTCGGCACGAGCCCCGCAGCCGCGGCCTCGTCGACCACTATGGTGAGGTTGAGGTTGTTCGACGACTGCGAGACCAGATGCACGCGCACGAGGTCGAATTCCGCGAGCACGCCGGCGAGTCGCGGCAGCAGCGAACGCATGCCGCGCCCGACCAGCGTGACCGCCGTGCACGGTGCGATGACCTTGACACGGCAGACCTCGGCCAGATCGGCCGCGAGTGCGGAAAGCACGTCGGAATTGACCAGGTTTTCCGACGGATCGAGCGACACGGTCACGTTGGTTTCGGCCGAGCCGATCAGGTCGATCGACAGGCCGTGGCGCTTGAAGCGCTCGAACACGTCGGCAAGGAAGCCGACCTGCTGCCACATGCCGATGGATTCCATCGAAATCAGCGTGATGCCGCGACGTTCGCTGACCGCCTTCACGCTGGGCGCGGTCGCGGCGATCGAGGCGCCGATCTCGGTGCCGGCCAGTTCCGGCCGGTTCGTGTCGCGCACGGCGAGCGGCACCTGCGCTTCGCGGACCGGATTCAGGCAACGCGGGTGCAACACCTTCGCGCCCGTGGTGGCGATTTCCTGCGCTTCCTCGTAGTCGAGCCGCGACAGCAGACGCGCCGCCGGGACGATGCGCGGATTCGCCGAGAACATGCCGGCGACATCGGTCCAGATCTCGACCTTTTCCGCTTTCAGCAACGCGCCGAAATACGCGGCCGAGGTATCCGAGCCGCCGCGGCCGAGGATCACGGTTTCACCGGCGCCGTTGCGCGCCATGAAACCCTGGGTGATGAACACCTCGCCCTGGCTCGCGAGCGCAGCCGCGAGCGCCGCGTCGGGCGCCGTCGGCACGGATGCCGACAGGTAGCAGCCCCAGGCATTCTGGTTCGGCAGCGACTGGGCCAGCAGGTGGTCGCGCGCGTCCAGCCAACGGGTATGCAACCCCTGCGCACTCAGATAGGCCTGGCCCAGGGTCGACGACAGCTGCTCGCCGAGCGCGAGCACTTCCGCCTGCCACGACAGCTGGCCGGTCTCGGCGCGCGTGTCCGCGGCGAGTGCGGCGAGACGGCCCAGCCAGTACTCGAGCGTCGCGCGATCGGCAAGACCGAGCTCGGCGAACATGGCGTCGTGGCGTGCACGGATTTCCGCATGCGCCGCTTCGCGCCGCGTGCGGTCGCCGCCGGCCTCGGCGATGGTTTTGAGTTTGTCCGTGATTCCCGACAGTGCCGACACGACGATGAGCACGCGTTTGCCCTGCGCATGCCAGTCACGGGCGATGCGGCAAATGGTGTCCCAGCGGGGACGCGTGGAGACGCTGGTGCCGCCAAACTTGACGACGATCCAGCCGGCATGCGCGCGAGGCGCAGAATCGAGGGAATTCACACCGGTCCTTTCTTGTTCGGGGGGACGCCGCGGAACCGCGGCGCGGCTGATTCTTTCCGCGGCTGCAGCAGAACGCAACGAAACGGCCATGGCGAGGCGGAATAAGGGCGCCGTGCGGGCCGCACGCGCACGCGGAGAGCAACCTCGGTACGATGCGCCGTCGTTTCCAGGGGAGTCTCCACATGAAAGCCGTCCATCTGCTGCCCGCCCTCGCGCTGCTTGCCGGCGCCGCCGCGGCCGAACCGCCGGCCGCCTGGCAGACGGTCGATGCACCCGCGCTGTTCGCGCTGCGCAATCCCGCCGCTACCGCAGCGCAACGCATCCGCGTCGACGCGCAGGCCTTGCGCGAAGCCGCCGAACTGAGCCTCCCGCTACCGGGCGGACGCCGCCATACGGTCGAGATCATGGCACGCGAACACCGCGGCGGCGGCGATGTATGGCTGCTCGGCCGCCTGAACGCAGAGGCGACGGCGCAGGTCAGCCTGAGCCTCAGCGACGGCACGCTCGGCGGGCTGGTCAGCGCACCGGAAGGCAACTACGAAATCACGACGGCACCCGACGGCAGCCAGGTCGTCGTCGCCCTGAATCAGGATGCCTTCGCCGAATGCGCGGCGAGCGAGCTCGACCGTGTCGTCGCAACGACTGCCGACGCGCCGGCTGCGCCGTTCGTCGATCCGGCCAACCGCACCGACGTGCTCATCGTATTTTCGCCGCAGGCGCATACGGCGCTCGGCGGCACGATCCCGCAGACGCGCGCCTTTGCGCAGTCGATGGTGGACAGCGCGAACACGGCCTTCCGCAACAGCGACATGGTGACGCGCTTCCGGCTCGCCGGTTTCCGCATCACCACGCGCAACGAAGCCGGCAACAGCAGCGACGACCTGAGCTGGGTACGCAACGACGCCGAAGTCGCGGGCTGGCGCAATGCCGTCGCCGCCGATCTCGTGTCGATGGTGACCGAGCAGATGAGCGATGCCTGCGGCCGCGGCTATCTGCAATCGTCGCCGGGCCCAGGCTTCGCCGCGTCGGCGTATCAGGTCACCGCGCGCGGCTGCGCGGTCGGCAATCTGAGCTACGCGCACGAACACGGCCACAACATGGGCATGGGCCACGACCCGGGCAACGGCAACGGCGCCTACGGCTATTCGTTCGGCCATTTCGTCAACGGCTCGTTCCGCACCGTGATGGCCTACAGCACGAACTGTGTCGGCGGCTGCACGCGTCGTCCGTATTTCTCGAATCCGGCAGTGAGCTACAGCGGCAATCCGACCGGCATCGCCGAGGAACGCGACAATCACCGCACCGGCAATCAGACCGCGGATTTCACCGCGAACTTCCGCGCGAGCGAGATCATTTTCCTCGACGGCTTCCAGCCCGTTCTCTGATACCGGTCGCGCCGGCACCTTGCGCCGTCGCAACGGCGACGGCGCAAGCCGGACCCGCTAGTCGCCGCACGCGCAGCCGGCGGCCGTTGCGCCGGCGTTCCGCGGCCGTACCCAGCGTCGACGCGCTCCGCTCCCTCATTCGAATCCGTCGCAGAACACGGAATCCTGCGGCGCGCCCTTCGCGCCCGGATGCGCGGCCAGGTAGGCGGCGATCTGCTGCGTCGTGTAGTTGCGCATGCGGAAGCGGGCCTCCGTGGAAATGCCCGGCACCGTGCCGACGACGTTGTAGCAGCCCGCGATCAGGTTCGCGTCGGCGGTGAAGGTGATCTGGCCGTTCGCGTCGGTGAAGGCGACGATGACGCGGCCGCTCTCCGAGCCCGAGTGCAAGGTCGCGCTTGCGCCTTCGGCAGGCGCGGTCAGGGTCACGAGCGTGTTCGGAACGGGATTGCCGTTCTGGTCGCGCACGATCGCGGTCATCGGCGACGGGAACGGCTGGCCGATGGGACCGCCCTGCGAGCCGCCGCCCGTGACCGTCAACGTGCTGTTGCCGCCCGGTATCGCGCTTTCGGCGAGCCTGACGTTCGAGAACGTCGCCGTGTCGATGAGTGCGGCCGTCAGCAGCAATTGCGGACGGTCGAACAGTTGCACGCCCAGCGCCGCCGGCACGACCGTGGCGGTGTCGTGGTGGATCTGCAGGCGCAGGGTCGTCGCATCGATGGCGTCGGCGCGAGCCTGACTGGCCGGCGCCGTCGTGCTCTGCACCAGCGGAGTGCCGCCCGCGAGCAGCGCGATGCCGGTGCCGGCGGTCGCGAGCAGCGGCAGGTCGAGCGACGCGGCCGTGGCGAGGTTCGCGATCAACGTGTAGCGCATGTTCGATTGCGTGCTGCCGGACAGGGTCTGGCCGAAGTGGCCGCCGTTGTTCACGATGCCGCCCGCGCTGATGCCGAGCATGCCGTTGATGGTCGCAGTCCTCGTCGATGCATCGACCGTGAGGGTCGGCGGCGCGAGCAGGGCGATGACACCGTCGTAGGTGCCGGTCCAGGGACCGCTGCCGATGGGCACGTTCGAGCCCGACGCGCCGATCAGGCCGCCACCGACGCTCCCGACATTCGCTGCACTCGAGAAATCACCGTTGGGGACGGCGAGAAAACCGGCGCCCGCGACGCCCGCGAATCCGAGTCCGGCGACGAACGCGAGACAGTACCTGCGGAGCGCGGCGCCGGCGCCCGGCAGACGGCAATGACGAGGATTGCGAACGAGCTGATTCATGCAGTTCATGGTGTGCTCCGGCAAATTGACGAGGACAGGAGTCGGAGGAACTCCTGCGAGTCATCGAATCGAGACCTCGACCGGGCGATGGCCAAAGGCAGGCCCGAGCGGCGTCGCGCGTGTTCGCCGACGCCGCCCGTGCACACTATGTTCTCGTGTATAAAACTACAATATACAGTTTCTTCACAATGCGCCCTCATCAATAAAGCGGGCTTATCGGCTGGGCACTTTGTCGGCGCCGTATGCGGGTTTCTCCTCAGCGATACGGCGCAAGCTGCCGAAAACCACCGTGCCGTCCACGATCGTCGCCACTACGCGATCGGTCGGAATTCTGCTGGCGGCGATTGCGAACGGATCCGCATGCAGGAGCGTGAAGTCGGCTTTCTGGCCGACGGCAATCGCTCCGCGATCGGCCTCGGCGAATTCCGCGAACGCCGCGCCCGCGGAAAAGCCGCGCACCGCCTCGGCCAGCGACAATCGTTGCGCCGGGAGCCAGCCCTTGGCGGGTTTTCCGTCGAGATCCTGGCGCGTCACCGCAGCGTAGAGACCGAGCAGCGGACTCACCTGCTCCACCGGAAAATCCGACCCGAGCGCGAGCGGCACCTTGGCGTCGACGAAGCGCCGCCACGCGTAGGCGCCGGCGAGGCGCGACGCGCCGATGCGCGTCTGCGCCCAGGGCATGTCGCTGGTCGCATGCGTGGGCTGCATCGACGCGATCAGATGCAGCGCGGCGAAACGCGGAATGTCAGCGACATCGACGATCTGCGCATGTTCGACGCGCCAGCGATGATCGCCGCGCGCCGCCTCGCCGAGTACGTCGGCGTAGGTGTCGAGCACGATGCGCGTGCCGCGGTCGCCGATCGCGTGGGTCGCCACCTGGACGCCGCACTGCCGGGCCTTGGCGACGATGCGCCGGAAATCATCGGGCGCGGTCACGAGCAAGCCGCGATTGCCGGGATCGTCGCTGTAGTCCGCTTTCAACGCAGCGCCGCGGCTGCCGAGCGCGCCATCGATATAGAGCTTGACCGCGCGCATCTGCAGACGCCCGCCCGCATGCGCGTAGAGACCGTCGCGGCACAGCGCGTTCAAGGCGTCGCCGTCGGCGTCGGCCATCGCATAGATGCGCAGCGGCAGCTCGCCGGCATCGGCGAGCTCGCGCAGCACGGCGAGATCGTCGCGACTGACGCCGGCGTCGTGCACGCCGGTCAGGCCGTTCGCGAGCAGGGTTTCGAACGCGAGCCTGTACGCACGCCGCTTGAGCGCGGCGTCGGGCTTGGGCACGACCTCGTCGAGCAGATCCATGGCCGCGTCGACGAACACACCGGTGGGTTTGCCGGCCGTGCGTTCGATGCGGCCGCCCTCGGGCTGCCAGTCTCCTGAGAGATCGCGCGTCGCGCGCTTGAGAGCAGCCGAGTTCGCCCAGGCCGCATGCCCGTCGATGCGCCGCAGATAGACGGGCCGGTCCGGGAACGCCGCATCGAGGTCCGCCGCGGTCGGAAATGCCTTCTCCGGCCAGTCGTTCTGGTCCCACCCGCGGCCGACGAGCCAGGCATCCGGCGGCAGCTTCGCCGCATGCGCGCGCAGGCGCTCGACGACCCGCGCCTTGGATGTCGTGCCGCGCAGGTCCGCGTCGAGGAGCGACAGACCGAGTCCGAGCACGTGGCCGTGCGCATCGACGAGACCGGGCAGCGCGGCGGCACCGCCGGCGTCGAGCAGCGCCGCATCGGGAAATTGCTTTCGGAGATCCGCCGCGGCGCCGACGGCGACGATGCGGCCTGCCTCGTTCCAGGCAACGGCGTCGAGGGTGGCGTCGGGCGTGTGCACGCGGGCGTTGAACAGTACGGTGGTCGCCGCGATCGCCGCGCCGTTCAGCGCCAGCAGCGATATGGCCAACAGTGTTTTCGTCATTCGCATCGAGCCGTCCTCTCCCCGGGGATCGGCGCACTCTGGCGAGCGCGGATGGCGCGCGCAAGAACCGGATGGCGGAATCACAAAATAATGCGTGCGCCCGCGCGCCGGCGGAACGGCATGGCGCCCGATTGCCAAGCTCATGCGGCTCGCCCATGCTCGCGGTTCGTCCAGGGGAATCGCCGATGTCCGAACCCAGCAATCCCGGCTATGCGCGCCGACTCGGCGTACTCGACGCCACCATGGTGGTCGTCGGCGGCATCATCGGCTCCGGCATTTTTCTGAATCCCGCCGTCGTCGCGCAGCGCAGCCAGTCGCCGGGCATGATCATGCTGGCCTGGGCCCTCGGCGGCGTGTTCGCACTGGCCGGCGCGTTCATCTACGCCGAACTGGGCGCACGCCGTCCTCAGGCCGGCGGCGGCTATGTCTACCTGCGCGAATCCTACGGACCGCTGATCGCGTTCCTGTTCGGCTGGATCATGTTGCTCGTCAACTATTCGGGCTCGATCGCCGCGGTGGCGACGACGTTCGCGACGTACTTTTGCCAGGTCGCCGGCCTCGAGCCCCGCCTGACCAAGCCCGTCGCGGTCGGCGCGATCCTGCTGCTGGCCGGCATCAACTTCTTCGGCATTCGCGCCGGCGCGTTCGTGCAGAACCTTGCGACTGCGCTGAAGCTGCTGGCCGTCGTCGCCGTCGTCGTCGCCGGACTCGCCTTCAGCGGCGTCGCGGCATCGGCGCCGCCGGCCGATCTGCCGCGGAGCAGTTTCGGCAGCGCGCTGCTGCCCGTGCTGTTCGCCTACAGCGGCTGGTTCTACATCAACAACATCGCGGGCGAGATCCGCGATCCGCAGCGCAGCATTCCGCGTGCGCTGGTGCTGGGCATGCTGACCTGCACGGCCTGCTATCTGCTCGCGAACTACGCCTACCTGCACGTGCTCGGCCACGCCGGCCTCGCGGCCAGCACGGCGCCGGCCGCCGAACTCATGCAGCGCGCGTTCGGCCCGACCGGCGCCGTGCTGATCGGCGCCGGCATCGCGGTATCGACGTTCGGCTTCTGCAACATCGCCATCCTCGGCGGCTCGCGCATGTTCCAGGTCATGGGCGCCGACGGCGTGTTCTTCCGCGCGGCCGCGCACCTGCATCCGACCTACCGTTCGCCCGACGTCGCGCTCGGCGCGCTCGCGCTCTGGGCCGCCGTGCTCGTGATCCTCGGCAACTACGGCGAGCTGCTCGACTACTCCACGGTCGGCGACTGGATCGGCAGCGCGATGGTCGCCGCGACGCTGTTCTACTACCGCTCCCGCGACGGCGCGGCGCAGGTGTTCCGCGCGCCGCTGCATCCGCTGCTGCCGCTCGCGTTCATCGCCGCGGTCGCGTTCGTCGTGATCTCGAGCGCGCTCGCGCAGCCGCGCCAGACACTGATCGGCCTCGGCATCATCGTCGCCGGCATTCCGGCCTACTATTTCTGGCGTCGCATCTACCCGCCGCAGTGAAACGCCGAAGCGAATGCGGCCCGCGCCGGACGCCCGCAACGGCGCGACGGCCTGCGCCGCAAACCCCTGTTCGCTCCTGGCCGCTGCTGCGACAATCCGCCTCTGCACTGCGGAGAGCTACATGCGCGAAGCCCATGCCAAGGTCGACACCGACGCCGCCAGCCCGGCGGCTCCGGGACCGATCGAGCTGACGATCAACGGCGAGAAGTTCCGCCACACCGGCGCCCCCGACATGCCGCTGCTCTGGTACCTGCGCGACGTGCTGCGCCTGACCGGCAGCAAGTTTGGCTGCGGCGTCGGCCAATGCGGCGCCTGCACCGTGCACGTCGCCGGCAAGGCGCAGCGGTCCTGTCTGCTGCCGATGAGCGCGCTCTCCGGCCAGTCGATCACGACCATCGAAGGAATCGCCAGCGGCGACGACCTGCATGCCGTGCAGCAGGCCTGGATCGAGGAAGACGTGCCGCAATGCGGCTACTGCCAGGCCGGCCAGATCATGGCCACGATCGATCTGCTCAAGCGCAAGGCGCAACCGAGCGACGCCGACATCGGCCAGCTCACGAACCTGTGCCGCTGCGGCACGTATCCGCGCATCCGCAAGGCCGTCAAGCGCGCGGCGCAGCTGATGGCCGAAGCCAGGACGGCCGAAACGAAAGCGGCCGAAGCGAAGGCCGGCGAAGCCAAGCCGAACGAGGGCAAGCCATGAGCGGCCTGACCCGGCGCCAGTTCATCAGCGTCATGCTGACCGCGAGCGGCGCGCTGCTCGTCGGCGTGCGCGCCGCGGAGGCCGCGTCCGAGTCCAAGGTGCCGATGGACCTGCTCGGCGAACCGCTGACCTCGCTCGGTGCTTTCGTGCGCATCGAGCGCAACAACCGCATCGTGATCGGCGCGCGCGGCTGCGAGATCGGCCAGGGCGTCATGACCTCGCTGCCGATGCTCATCGCTGAAGAGCTCGACGCCGACTGGAACCGCGTCCGGGTCGAGCAATTGCCGTACGGCTACGAAATCGGTCCCGAAGGCCCGACCAATCGTTACGGCCCGCAGGGCGCGGGCGGCAGCACGAGCATCACCGAGGGCTGGAAGGACCTGCGCCAGGCCGGCGCGATCGCGCGCTGGCTGCTGGTCGAAGCCGCCGCGCAGCACTGGCAGCTGCCGCACGAACGCCTGGAGACCGACGCCGGCTACGTCGTGCATCCCGATGGCACGCGCATCACCTATGCCGAACTCGTCGAACGCGCCGCGGCGATACTGCCGCCGGCCGAGCCGGTCGCGCTGAAGAAGCCCGAGCAGTTCCGCATCATCGGTAAGCCGGCCAAGACCGTCGACGCGCGCGCGATCGTCACGGGCCGCGCGACCTTCGGCATCGATTGCTACATGGGCGGTGCGCTCACCGCGGTCATGCTGCGCTGCCCGCATCTGGACGGCAGCGTAGAGTCGGTCGACGACGACGAGACGCGCAAGGTTCCCGGCGTGCGCGACGTGTTCGTGATCGAGGGCCCGGTGCCGGGCTCCTCGTTCGACACCAACCTCGCCGCGGGTGTCGCGGTCGTCGCCGACAACACCTGGGCGGCGCTCAAGGGCCGCAACGCGCTCAAGGTCGTCTGGAAGCCGGGACCGTGGACGCAGGAATCGAGCGCCGCGCTCGAGGCTCAGGCGCTCGAAGCGCTCAAGGGCGAAGGCACGGTCGTGCGCCGCGACGGCGACATGGCCGCGGCGCGCAAGGCGGCCAAGCGCACGCTGGAAGCGAAGTATCACGTGCCGTTCCTCGCACACGCGACCATGGAACCGCCGCATGCGCTCGTCACGATAGAACCGGACCGCGCGCTGTTCATCGGCTCGCTGCAGAGTCCCGGCGGCGCATCGGGCGTGATCGCCGACCTGACCGGGCTCGCGCGCGAGAAGATCGAAATCCGCATGACGCGCGCCGGTGGCGGCTTCGGCCGTCGCCTCGAAAACGACTACGTCGCCGAAGCGGTCATGATCGCGAAGAAGGCCGGCAAGCCGATCAAGCTGCTGTGGACGCGCGACGACGACCTGCGTCACGACTTCTACCGCCCCTACGGCGTGCATGAACTGGCCGCGACGCTCGACCGCAAGAACCAGCTCACTGGTTTCGCGCACCTCTGCGCGGCGACATCGATGAACTACCGCATCGCGCGCAAGAAAGAGCGTCCGCCAGGCCAGGGCTGCCTCGAAGCCGACGATTTCCCCGCGGGTCTGCTGCCGAATCTCGACAAGCGCTTTTTCGCGCTCGAATCGGGCATGCCGCGCGGCCCGTGGCGCGCGCCGCTGCACACGTTCCACGCCTTCGCGGTGCAGAGCTTCATCGACGAGATCGCGCACGAGACCAAGCAGGACGCGGTCGAGCTGCGCCTGAAACTGCTCGGCGAAGCGCGCGAACTCGACTACTCCGGCCACGGCGGTCCGAAGTTCGACACCGGCCGCCTCGCCGCCGTGCTGACGCGCTGTGCCGAAGCCATCGAATGGAAGCGCAAGCGCACCGACGGCCGTGGCGTCGGCATCGCCTGCCATTTCACCTTCGGCGGCTATGCCGCGCATGCCTTCGAAGTCTCGGTCGACGGCCGCGACCTGCGCATCCACCGCGCGATCTGCGTCGTCGACGTCGGCCGCGTCGTCAATCCGCTCGGCGTCGACGCGATGATGATCGGCGGCACGATCGACGGTCTGTCGACGGCGCTGAATCTCGCGATCACGGTGAAGGACGGCCAGGTGCAGCAATCGAGTTTCGGCGACTACGCGATAGGCCGCATGGCGCAGATGCCGAACGACGTCGAAGTCATCGTCGTGCCCAGCGAGAAAGAACCGGCGGGCGCGGGCGAAATGGGCATCCCGAGCGTCGCGCCCGCGCTGGCGAACGCGATCTTCGCCGCGACCACGGTGCGCGTACGCAAGCTGCCGATATTGCCGGAACTGGGTCGCCGGCTCTGAGCGGGCCGCCGGCGCGGACGGACGATGCCGACCGATACTGTTGCATCCTCCGGCCGGAAGGCTGACACCATGATCTATCGCGAACGGATTCCACGCGCGCCGTTGCGCCCGCTGCTGCGCTGCTGCTGGTCGCTGCGCGGCGTATCCGTTGCGGAGGCGCCGCCCCAGCGCGTATTGCCGGACGGCTGTGCCGACCTGCTGTTCGATTTCGGCGGCGCGGAACCGCAGGCGCACTGGATCGGCACGATGACACGCGCCGTGCGCGTCCCGGTGCAACGCGGTCGCGTCGACCTGTTCGGCCTGCGGTTCGCGCCCGGCGGGCTGCATGCGCTGCTCGGCATGCCGCTGTCCGCGTGCACCGATCGCCGCGTCGCGCTGGACCACTGGACGGCCGCCTGGGCGCGCGAGCTGATGGATCGCCTCGCCGGGCAGCCTTCGCTGGCCGCACGGCTACAGAGTGTCGAAATCGCGCTGCTGCGCACGCGGCCGAGCGTCGATGCCCTGCAGGCGGTGTCCGCACTCGCCACGCTCGAACGCGATCGGTTGCCTGCGAGCGTTCGCGACCTCAGCGTCCGCTGGGGACTCACGGAACGCACGCTCGAACGCCGTTTCGACGCGTGGCTCGGCGTGCGGCCCAAGCAGCACCTGCGCTACCTGCGTTTCGAGCGCCTGCTGCCACGGCTGCTCAATGGAGAAGCCTGCGCGATGCTCGCCGCCGATCTCGGCTATGCGGATCAATCGCACCTGATACGCGAGGTCCGCGCGTTCGCCGACGCAAGCCCGACGGAGCTCGCGCGCGAACGCGCGGCCCGACACGGCTGAAACACCGCCGGGCGCAGCTGTCGGATTCGTCCAATACGCGGCGTGGCGCTCGCCGCATGCTGGCTCCTTCGCACTTGCCAGGAGCCCTGCCATGAGTCTGATCCGCCGTTCCACTCCCGTACTCGCCGTCGCCGCCGTCGAACCCACATGTGCGTTCTTCGCCCGGCTGGGCCTCGCCGTTACCACGAGCGTGCCGCACGGCGACCGCCTCGGTTTCGCGATCCTTGCCGACGGCGCCGTCGAAGTCATGGTGCAGAGCCATGCCTCGATCGGCGACGACCTCGGTGCTTCCGTGACGATCGGTCGTGACACCGCGCTGTTCGTGGAAGTGTCGGATCTCGATGCCGCCGTGACGGCGCTCGGCGACGTACCCATATTCCTGCCGCGGCGCCGGACGTTCTACGGATCGGTCGAAGTCGGCGTCGTCGAACCCGGCGGGCATCACGTGACCTTGGCGCAGTTCGAGCGCGAGTGAGCCCCGCTCGCGTCCGCGATTCACCGAAGCGGATACTGCCCGCCGGCCGTCCAGCGCCGTCGCGACGCAATCACCCCGCAATGTCGAGCGCGTCGGCGAGCAGGCCCTGCGCGGTGACGTCGGCACCGGCACCGGGGCCGACGACGACGAGCGGCCGTTCGCGATAGCGCTCGGTGGTGAACGCGAACAGATTGTCGGCGCCGCTCAGCGCCGCGCACGGATGGCACGCGTCGACCGCACTCAGGCCGACGCGCGCTTTGCCGTCGCGATCCAGCGATGCGAGATAGCGCAGCACCTTGCCTTCGGCCTGCGCCGCGCGGAAACGCGCATCGATGAAGGCGTCGATCTCGCCGAGACGGCTCAGGAATTCCGCACTGTCGAGCCGCGCGAGGTGCGCGGGCACGAGACCTTCGACCTGGACCGCCGACTCGTCGAGCTCCGCGCCGGCGGCGCGCGCGAGGATCAGCAGCTTGCGCGCGACATCGGCGCCGGAAAGATCCGCACGCGGATCGGGCTCGGTATAGCCGCGTTCGCGCGCTTCCTGCAGCAGCGCCGAGAACGGCTGCGTGCCGTCGTAGCGATTGAACAGGAACGACAGCGATCCGGACAGCACACCGGCGAGCGCGACGAGGCGATCGCCGCTGCGGCGCAGCCGGCGCAGACTCGCGAGCGCGGGCAAGCCGGCGCCCACGGTCGCGCTGTCGCCATAGTGCGTGCCGCCGTGCTGGCGCGCGCGCTGCAGTTCGTGCCAGTCCTCCAGCCGGCCGCCCTGCGCGATCTTGTTCGCCGTGACGACGTGGATGCCCTGTGCGAGCCAGCGCGCGTGACGCTGCGCGACCGCGGCCGCCGGCGTCGCGTCGATGACGATGCGCACGTGCGCGTCGCTGGCGATCAGCACCGCGGCGACGGCGTCGAGATCGCAGCTCGCCGCATGTTCGAGCCGCTCGATGACCGGCGGCGCGAGGCCGTTCGCGTCGAACAGGCTGTGACGCGAATTCGCGACGCCGACGAGACGCAGCGCGCGGCGGCGGCCGGCGGTTTCGTCGAGCAGGCGCAGCAGCGCGCCGCCGACGAGTCCGGTGCCGAGCACGACGGCGGCGATGTCGGCATCGTGGACCGACGCGCGCGGCGCCGGGTTGGAAACCGCCAGGGCGAGCGCACTCATGCGCGAATCCTCTGTTTGGCGGCGTTGGCGGCTTCGGCGCGCGCGAGACCCGCACGCACGTCCTCAATGAGATCGGCCGAATCCTCGATGCCGACCGAAAGACGCAGCAGGTTGTCGGCGATGCCGGCGGCGCGGCGCGCCTCCACCGCCATGGCCGCATGCGTCATCGAGGCCGGATGCGCGACGAGGCTTTCGACACCGCCCAGCGATTCCGCGAGCGAGAAGCACTGCAGGCCTTCGAGGAAGGCCGCGATGCCGTCGTTGTCGGCATCGAGCTCGAAACTCAGCATCGCACCGAAACCGCTCTGCTGGCGCGCGGCGAGCGCATGGCCCGGATGATCGGCGAGGCCCGGATAGTAGACGCGCGCCGCCAGGGGATGAGTGCTCAGCAACTCGGCCAGTGCGTGCGCGTTCTCCTGATGCGCGCGCAGGCGCGGGCCCAGCGTGCGCAGTCCGCGCAGGGTCAGGAAACTGTCGAACGGCGCACCGGTCAGGCCGATGCAGTTGGCCCACCAGGTCAGCTGCTGCGCGACGGCGGCGTCTTTGGCGATCACTGCGCCGCCGACCACGTCGCTGTGGCCGTTGATGTACTTCGTCGTCGAATGCACGACGATGTCGGCGCCGAGCGCGATCGGCTGCTGCAGCGCCGGCGACAGGAAGGTGTTGTCGACGACGACGAGCGCACCGGCGGCATGGGCGGCCTGCGCTACGTGACGCACGTCGGTGATGCGCAGCAGCGGGTTCGACGGCGTTTCGACCCAGACCAGCGCGGGCTTGTCCGCCAGCGCCTCGGCGAGCGCGAGCGGATCGGTCAGATTCACGAAGCGGACCTGGAACCGCCCCTTCTTCTGCCAGGCGTCGAGCAGTCGCCAGGTACCGCCGTAGCAGTCGTGCGCGGCGATCACCGTGGCGCCCGCCGGCACGAGTTCCAACACCAGCGCGACCGCCGCCATGCCGCTCGCCGTGACGACCGCTCCGGCGCCGAGTTCGAGTTCGGCGAGCGCACTGCCCAGCAGATCGCGCGTCGGGTTGCCGCTGCGCGAATAGTCGTAGGTGCGCTTCCGGCCGAAGCCGGCGAAGGTGTAGTTCGTCGACAGGTGCAGCGCCGGCACGACGGCGCCGTGCTGCGTGTCGGATTCGATGCCGGCGCGGACGGCGCGGGTCGTGGCGGTCAGTTCGCTCATGGGGTCGGTCCTTCGGTTCAGCAACAGGAAAGGGCGTCGGCAACCAGCGCGGAGACGCGCCCGGTTTCCTTCAGGAAAGCATCGTGTCCGTAGCGCGAATCGATCTCGTGATAGCGCGCGGCCGCGCCGACGCCGTCGGCGAGCGCACGCAGATCCGCCGCCGGCACGAGCCGGTCGCTGCTGATCGCGACGATGTCGCAGGGCACGCGCACGGCAGCTGCGTCGATGCGGTGCAGATCGATCGATTCGGAGAGACTCAGATAACGCGCGGCGTCGAAGCGCGCGACGAACTTGCGGCCCGCGGCGCCGAGGTAGTCCTCGACCGGAAAATGGAAGCGGCCGTCGCGAAACTCGGGTTCGGCGTCGAAACGCTCGGCGAATTCCTCGGCGCCGCGATACGTCGTCATCGCGAGCTGGCGCGCGAGGCCCAGCGCGCCGTCGATGTCGCCGCTCGCGATGCCGCCGCGCACGATTTCGCGCTGGATCGCGCGCAGCGCGGTCGCGAGCGGATGCGCGCGGTGAGCGCCGCTGATCGCGACGAGGCGGCCCAGGCGCGTACCGTGCCGCGCGGCGAACGCGAGGCCGACCATCGCACCGTAGGACGCGCCGACGAAAGCCTGCGCCTGCGCGATGCCGAGCGCGTCGAGCAGTGCGGCGAGCGCGTCGGCCTGATCCTCGCTCGACACGGCGGCGGCGCCGTCGAGATCGCTCGCGGCGAGCCAGTCGATGCTGAGCACGCGGGTACGGGCCAGATCGACCGCGCAACCCTCGCCGACGAGCTCTTCCCACCAGCCCGCGGTCGCGCCGGCGCGACAGACGTCGCGACTCGCCGAGATGCCGCCCTGCACGATGACGGTCGGCGCGTCGGCTGCGCCGTCCCAGAGATAGCGCACGGTGGCGGCAACCGGGCGGCAGCCGTATTTCGGCGTGATGCGCACGACCGCTTCGCTGCGCACCGGCAACGGGATCGGCTGCAGGAATGCCGCGGATTCGTAGGCGAACGGCGTCGTATCGAAGGCGGCGAAGGAACTGGCGCTGGCAAGGCTCATACGGCTCTCCGGGCTCTGGATCGAGCTCCTCGGGCAGCCGGCGACGGTCGCAGCGATCGCGTCCGCGCAAGCGGACGGAAGCGGCTACCCATCTCTCGGCATGGCGCGTCGCGCCTCCGTAGGAGTTGGCACCGTGCGGTTTCCCGTCGGTTGCCCCGGCTTCCAAGGGCCTTTCCCTCAGCCGGTCTCGATGGATCGTGGGCCGGAACTGTAGAGACTCGCCGACATTCCGTCAATGGACGTTTAGACGTCTAAACGCCCATATGCTCAATTCGACTAACTGCAATGCCCCCGGCCGAGGCACCGCTCTTCCGCGGCGACACGGGCCGCGGAACGATCTGGCCCGCAAGTATATTTTTGTACACCGCAGATCCGCCCGATACGCCCAGGGAGCGCCCCGCCTCACCGCAGGGCAGCCGGACCGTCGAAACCGACGCCTCGCCGGTCACGGGCCGGTGCCCGGCACCGGAAAATCGGCACCGGCCCGCAACCTCTCCTGCCGACAGGCTCTACAATCCGCCGATGAGCCTTCCCGTCCGCCTCGCCGCCGCCTCGCTGCTGCTCTTCGCTGCCGCACCGCCGGCGAAGAAAATATACAAATTCACAGACGCGGCCGTCGTCACCCATTTCACCGACCAGCCGCCGAAGACCGACCGTCCGGTACAGGAAACCGCGGTCAGGATCGAACAGACGCCGATGGTGCAGTTGCGCGTCGAGGGGCAGGACAGCCGGCGCCAGGCGCGCGTGTTCAACCATTTCGCCGGCCCCGCCCAGGTCGAACTCAGCGTCGGCGACGTGAGCAATATCGCGACCGATCCGCCGCTGCCGCTGACGATCGTCATGCGCGCACGCGAAGAGCGCGTACTCGCGAACCTGCAGCAGACGGACCTCGCGCAACCCGCGGGCTTCGAGCTCGCGCTGCGCGCGATTCCCGGCAGTCCCGACGCGCAACACGACGACAGTGAGTACCACTGGCCGCTCGGCGACCGGCCGGTGCGCATCCACCAGGGCTTCGACGGCGCGTTCAGCCATACCGGCGAAGAGTCGCGCTATGCGATCGACGCGGCGGCGGACGAAGGCACGCCGGTGCTGGCCGCGCGCGAAGGCGTCGTCATGGAGGTCCAGGACGACTACTACGGCGCCGGCCTCGACAAGGAAAAATACGCGACTCGCGCCAATGTCGTGCGCATCCTGCATCGCGACGGCAGCATGGCCGTCTATGCGCATCTGCGACCCGAAAGTGTCGGCGTGCAGGCCGGACGGCACGTCTATGTCGGGCAGAAGATCGGCGAATCCGGCAATACGGGCTTTTCGACCGGCCCTCACCTGCATTTCTGCGTCCAGGTCAATCGCGGCATGCGGCTGGTCTCGGTGCCGTTCCGCATGCGCGATTCCAGCGGTCCGCTGAACCTCAGCGCCGCCGCCGCGCCGTAAGCGCCCCCGGCCGGTGCGCGAAAGCGACCGACGGGATGCGCCGAAACGCTATAATCCGCGCCCTTTCGACTAATCCGACGGGGATGTGCCGACCACACTCGGCGCTCCGCCGCCTTCCCATGTCCGAACCTCTCACCGAAACGCGGCGGCGCCGCACCTTCGCGATCATTTCGCATCCCGACGCGGGCAAGACCACGCTGACGGAGAAACTGCTGCTGTTCGGCGGCGCGATCCAGATGGCCGGCAGCGTCAAGGGTCGCAAGGCCGCACGCCATGCGACCTCGGACTGGATGGCGCTCGAAAAGGAGCGCGGCATCTCGGTGACCTCGTCGGTCATGCAGTTTCCGTACGAAGACCGCATCGTGAACCTGCTCGACACGCCGGGCCACGCCGACTTCGGCGAAGACACCTACCGCGTGCTCACTGCCGTCGACTCGGCCCTCATGGTCATCGACTGCGCCAAGGGTGTCGAAGAACGCACGATCAAGCTCATGGAAGTCTGTCGCCTGCGCGACACGCCGATCATGAGCTTCATCAACAAGCTCGACCGCGAAGGCCGCGAACCGATCGAGCTGCTGGATGAGGTGGAGCGCGTGCTGGGCATCCAGTGCGCCCCGATCACTTGGCCCATCGGCATGGGCCAGCGCCTCAAGGGCGTGGTGCATCTGCTCACGGGCGAAGTGCATCTGTACGAGCAGGGCCGCAATTTCACCCGCCAGGATTCGACGATCTTCCCGTCGCTGGACGATCCCGGCCTCGAAACGCGCATCGGCGCGCAGATGCTGGCCGAACTGCGCGACGAACTCGAGCTGGTGCAGGGCGCTTCGCATCCCTTCGACCTGCAGGCCTATCTCGCCGGCAGGCAAACCCCGGTGTTCTTCGGTTCGGCCGTCAACAACTTCGGCGTGCAGCTGCTGCTCGACTTCTTCGTCGAACATGCACCCGCGCCGAGGCCGCGGGCCACGACCACGCGCGAGGTCGACCCGAACGAGGACCACCTCACCGGCTTCGTGTTCAAGATCCAGGCCAACATGGATCCGCAGCACCGCGATCGCGTGGCCTTCATGCGCATCTGTTCCGGGCGCTTCGAGGCCGGCATGAGGGCCTTCCACGTGCGCAGCGGCAAGGAACAGAAACTTGCCAACGCGCTGACCTTCATGGCCAGCGATCGCGAGATCGTGGCCGAGGCCTGGCCGGGCGACGTGATCGGCATCCACAACCACGGCACCATTTCCATCGGCGACACCTTCAGCGAGGGCGAGCCGCTCGCCTTCACCGGCATCCCGAACTTCGCGCCCGAACTGTTCCGCCGCGCGCGCCTGCGCGACCCGCTCAAGCTCAAGCAGTTGCAGAAGGGCCTGGCGCAGCTGTCCGAGGAAGGCGCCACCCAGTTCTTCCGCCCGCTGATGAGCAACGACCTGATCCTCGGCGCGGTCGGCGTGCTGCAGTTCGACGTCGTCGCCTACCGGCTCAAGGACGAGTACGGCGTCGAGTGCGTGTTCGAACCGATCACAGTGAGCACGGCGCGCTGGATTCATGCCAAGGACGCGAAGAAGCTCGAGGAGTTCCGCGACAAGGCGGCGACCCATCTCGCGATCGACGCCGCCGGCGAACTCGTCTACCTCGCGCCGAGCCGCGTGAACCTGCAATTGACCCAGGAACGCTGGCCCGATGTCGCGTTTGCGGCGACGCGCGAACATGCAAGCGCCGTAGCAGTCTGATTCCCGAAAACGAAAAGCCCCGCGCAAGCGGGGCTTTTTTCGACGAACCGCGGCGACCCCAAGCTCAGTCGACCGAGAACTTGGTCAGCGAGACGGGTGTCGTGCCGGTGAAGTTCACGTCATAGGCGAAGTCGTCGTCGCCACCGCTGCTGGTGCTCTGGTACGCCGTGACCACGATCACGCGGGTCTCGCCGACCGGGATCGTGAAATTGACGAGACTGCAGAATCCGCCCTTGTCCGAACCGCTGTCGTCATCCGCGAGCAGACAGCCCGTGTTGGGCGTGCCCGGATTGAAGCTCGAATACACGTAGGCCGCGCTGTCCGCTCCGTTGCAGAGGATGTCGGCATTGATCGTCGCGACGCCGCTGCTGGTGTTCGTGATCGTCACCGTGTCGTACTTCGAGGTCACCTGGGCTGCGAAGTCAGTGCCGCCGCAGGACGGCTCGCCGTTGTAGGCGCCGCCGTTGGCCGTGGAGCGCGCCGGACGCTGGAACGTGGAATCGTCGGCATCGAGCTGTCCCGGGACCGGGCTCGGCACACCGCCGGTATAGGCAATCGGCGTGTCCTCGCTCGCATTGACGATGGGACCGATCGGCGTGCCGTTCGTGATGTTGACGATGATGTCCTTGGCGCCGGCAACCACCGGGAGCGCAGACAGCAGAGAAACGATAAGGAACCGCTTGAACATGACTGGAATTTCCCCCGGATTTGACGTGCACGCCGAGGCCGGAAGCGGCACGCGACGGTGCGCCCGGGCTGGTGGGCGCATCCCCGACCGTATCGGCCTTAGGCAAGGAGTGTCAACTAAACTCTAGTTTAGAATCGGGCAGGACAGAAATGACCTCGCCACGGCAGCCCGCATGCGGCGCGCGCCGGGCGTGACGAAAACGAAAAAGCCCGGATCGCTCCGGGCTTTTCGAGAACTGCGCGGAAGCAGGCGGTGCGGTAAAGATCAACCGCCGGCCTGGTTCGCGAGGCGATCGCGGGACGCACTGTCGATGCCGGCACGGAAGATACGATCGTCGAGCG
>CAMLSI010000009.1 GCA_946482585.1 uncultured Lysobacteraceae bacterium | reverse complement strand
TGGCCGAGCTGTTCGGCCAGACCGAGAGTTACTCGAAATCGATCCTGTCGCGCTCGTTGCGGCGCCTGCAGGAATGGTTGACCCCGAATACGTCTGCAGTGGAGCTACAGCCATGGCCGAGCCGGAGTTGAGTTTGAAGGCGCTGCGCCTGGCCGCATTGCCGGAGTTCGATCCGCCTGCGCACCTGTGGGCGCGCATCGAAGCAGAGCATCAGCGGCGCCGGCAGCGGCGGCGCATCGCGCAATGGGGCACGGGCATCGCGGCCGTGGTGGCGCTCGCGGCCGTGCTGCTGTTCGTGCCGCAACGCGAGCTCGTGCCGAGCGGCAGCAGCGCGCTCGCCGTGCTCGAAAGCCGTTCGCAGGAACTCGAGCAGATGTACGCGGGCCTGAGCCAGACCGCGTCGACGTTGGATGACGAAGCCGAGCTGCGCGCGGTCGAACGCGCGCTGCAGCAGGCCTATGACCGCGGTGCCGCGGTCGACGAGCTGATGCCGCTCTGGCAGCAGCGAAATGAAGTGCTGACGAGTCTGATCGCGCTGGCTGCCGACGGTGCGCAGCTGACGCGGATTTGAGTGGAGAAGGTCGATGTCGATGCTTAAACAATCCCTGCTGGCGCTGGTGGGCCTGGCGTTGACCGCGGCGGTCTCCGCGCAGTCGGTGCCGGTCGAGCAACGTCTCGGCGAAGAAGTTCAGCTGGCGCTCGCGCGGCTGATCGAATCGGGTGCGTTCGCGGACAAGCCCGGCGAGGAGATCGCGTTCACGCTGGACGAACCCGCGCGGCGCGTGAACAACCTCGGACTGCTCGTCGACAGCGCGAGCGCCGAACGCGCCGGCGACGGTTTGCGCGTACTCGGCGTGACACCGCGCAGCGCCGCGCAACGCATGGGCGTCAAGGCCGGCGACCGCATCGTGGCCGTGAACGGGACGAGCCTCGTCGCACTCGGTGCCGATTCGAACGGGCATGCCCAGGCCGCGACGACGATGCGCACGCTCGTCGATGCGCTCGGCGACGGCGCTCCGCTCGAATTCACGCTGCAGCGCGACGGCAAGCCGTTGAGCCTGCGCGGCGAACTGAGCAGCATCGTGTTGCCGCCCATCCACCTGCAGGTCGGACGCGACGAGCTTCTCGCGAGCACCACGGCCTCGCCATCGCGGCGCGAAACCCGGATCGACGGCGGCAGCGGCGGGTGCGGCCGATTCAACGATTTCGACGTCGCGCCGCGGCAGCAGGATCTCTACGGCGTGAAGCTGTTGATGATCGACGGCGTATCGACGGGACCGGCAGGGGTGCACCAGTTCCGCGTTTCGGCCGGTACGCATACCTTGAAGCTCGTCGAGCTGATCCCGGCCAAGGTCTATCGCCGGCTCAATCCGACGCGTCTGGGCGACGGTCCCGAGGTGAAGACGCTGACCGTGACGGTTCAGGCCGACACGACGTATTACCTCGCCGCGAAATTCAACGAAGAAAAACGTAACAGTCGCGTCGGCGGCGAATACTGGGAACCCGTGGTCTGGCGCGAAAAACCGGACAAGTGCGGCTGAGGAACTTTGTGCCGGGGCACGAGTCGAATTCCCCGCACTCCCTCCACAGGTGCAACCGCAGCCACACGGACGTGGCCCCCCTTTGAAGCCGCGGCGACGTCCGCGGTTTTTTTCGTTTGCACCGCTCTGTGATCGCGGCCTGCGCGGCAGATCGATCGCAACCGCTATGCTTGCGCGTCATGCGTACCGTGATTCGACTCGTGACCGCCGCCGTACTCGGCTACGGCGCCGCGGTCGGTGCCCAGGATGGCACCGCATTGCCGGCACCGGCCGCCGACTATCTTGCGCGCGCGGCCGCGCAGGGCACGTGGCCGCAGCTGTCGACGGTCTATCTGTCGCAGTCCGCTCAATCGCTCGCGAACTATCCGGCCGGAGCCGACGCACCCGACGCCGGCACGCCGGTCGCACTCGGTGACGCCGCTGCCGCATTGACCGGTCTGCTGCTCGCAGACCTCGCGAGCAGCGGCCGCGTGCGGCTCGACGACCCGATCCGCCGCTATCTGCCCGATGGCATCGAATGCGTCGATGCGCGCGTCTGCGATCTCACCCTGCAGGAACTCGCGGCGCAGACCAGCGGATTGCCGCCGCTGCCGACGAATCTGTTTCCGGTCGACGGCGCGAACGTCTGGCGCGATTACCGGGAAGGCGACCTGCTCGTGTTTCTCGCGAACTATCGGTTGCCGCCGTCCCCGCTGCCGCGCGACTCGCCGCTGGGCAACGTGCTGCTCGCCTGGCTGCTCGGCCGCGCTCACGGCGAAGGTTATGCGACGGCGCTGGCCGAGCGCGTGACGCGGCCGCTGGGCCTGGGCGATACGCGGCTCGAGGGCGACGCTGAGGGCACATTGCCGACACGGGTTCGATCGAGCGTCGGCGATTTGTCGCGGCTGTTGCGCGCGATGCTGCGTCCGGCCGAATCGCCGCTGCGTGCCGCACTGATGCTCTCGCGCCAGCAGCGCGATCCGCGGGCGAGCTGGGGCCTTGGTTGGCGCATCGCGACGGTGCGCGAAGACGATCAGGAATGGCCGCTGGTGTGGCAGTCGGCTCAGGTCGACGGCGCGGCCGTGTTCGTCGGCTTCCGCACCGATCACCAGCAGGCCGCGGTTTTTGCCGGCAGCGGCGACACGAGTCTGGCGCCGCTGGGTCTCGCGCTGCTCAAAGGCGGCGCATTGCCGCCGCTACCGGCGATGCCGGTCGCGCTCGCCGTCGATCCCGCCGAATATGCGGGTCTGTACGAGTCGTCTCCGGGCGAGCAGTTGCTGATTCGCGCCGCGCCCGGCGGCTTGTCGCTGCAATCGAGCGGCCGTCTCTCGGTCGGGCTCAGGTCGCTGGGTCCGGATCTGCTCGCGGTCGACGGCGCAGCGGTTCGTCTCAGCTTTCAACGCGATGCGAGCGGCCGCATCGATGCGCTCAGGTTGTCCGAGAACGGCGTCATCGTGCCGATTCGCCGCCTGAGCACGCGAGTGCCGAATCTACAGCGCGGCGACATCGCGCTCAGTGCCGACAAACGACGCGAATACTGCGGCGACTATGCGGTCGATGCCGATGTGGTTGCTCGGCTGCACTGCGGCGACACGCTCGCGCTTCAGTTCAGCGGCACGCAGCGGCGCGAGCTGTTCGCGTATGCCGAGGATCGATTCGCGAGCCGCGACGGGGAGCTCGAGCTGATCGCGCGGCGCGGCACGGATGGGCAGGTGAATGCGCTGACGCTGGTGCTGCTCGGCCGTGAAACGACGCTGGCCCGGACGCACTGGCAGCCGCTGCCGGCCGCCGCCGCGACGGCGCTCGCCGACGAACGTCGTCGGCGCGGCGCGGCAGCGGCACGCGAGGCGTCCGCTGCAGTACAACTGCCGGCGAAGCGAGAAGCGGCACCGTGGACCGCGGCACTACCGGTGCTGCCGCCGGCGAGTCCGTTGCCGTACCGTGCACCGGGAACCGGTGCGTCCGCGACGACGCCTCCGGCGCCCAAGCCGGTCTC
The DNA here is from genome assembly GCA_946482585.1 of uncultured Lysobacteraceae bacterium. The sequence goes on along the minus strand of CAMLSI010000009.1, from coordinate 26,074 downwards.
GCCGGCGCCGGCGGTGGCTGTACCGGCCGCACGGACCAGCGGCAGCGCGAACGTTCGCGCCGCACCGCCGGCGGCGCCGGCGCGGGTCGAAACATTGCCGGACCGATTCGAGCGGCCGCGTTTCGCGCCGCGGCCCGAGGAAAAAGCCAAGGAAGCGAGCGATGACGGCACTTAGTGTCAATTTGAACAAAATAGCGGTGTTGAGAAATTCGCGTGGCGAGCATGAACCTGACATCGTACGCGCCTGCGAGTGCGTCATCGCAACGGGCGCAGGCGGCGTCACGGTGCATCCGCGTCCGGACCAGCGTCACGTGCGTCCGGACGACGTCCGCGCGCTGAACCGCTGCATCGCCGGCCGCGTCGAGTTCAACATCGAGGGAAATGCGTTCGCACCGGCGCGCGGCAGCTATCCGGGCCTGGTCGCACTCGTGCGCGAGGTGAGACCCGAACAGGTCACCTTGGTACCGGACGGCGATGCGCAGATCACGTCCGATCACGGTTTCGATCTCGACGCCGACGCGGCATCGCTGCGGCCGCTCGTCACGGAGCTCCGGGCGCTCGGTGCGCGCGTGAGCCTGTTCGTCGATGCCGGCACGACTGCGCTCGCGCGCGCCGCGGACATCGGCGCCGAACGCGTGGAAATTTATACTGGCCCCTACGCGAGGGCGTTCGCGGCAGGCGACCCCGGTGCGGAACTCGCACGCTGCGTGGCGACGGCGGAGGCGGCGCGCACTGCAGGTTTGGCCGTGAATGCAGGTCACGACCTGAGCCAGGCCAACCTCGGCGCGCTCGTCGACGCGATTCCCTACCTCGCCGAAGTGTCGATCGGTCATGCGCTGATCGGCGAAGCGCTGTACGACGGACTCGCGGCGACGGTCCACAACTATCTGCGAATACTGCGTTCGCGCAGTCCGGCGATCTAAGCCGGCGGCGTCTCCGGCCGCGAAGCCAAGAGGCACACGCGCAGGGGGGCGGCCGGAAGCTCCGCGCGGATGCGTGCGCGATGCGCGAATCGCCTGCAGCAGCCGGAGCGTGTTCGACGCTCCGGCTGCGTTTGGTCAGCGTTGCGCAGTGCCGATCGAAATGCCTTGGATTCCGCTCTCACGCGCGAGCGTGAGCACGTCGACGAGCCGCTGGTGCGTCGTCGCCTTGTCCGGCTGCAGCTGCAGGATCGGCATGTTCTCGCCGCGGCCGGCCCAGCTCAGCAGCTGCGCCTGGAGTTCGAGCCGACTCAGCGCGGCATCGTTGAACAGCACCTGCCCGTCGGCCGCGATGCGCAACTCGACGGTCTGCGGCTTGGCCGGACCATCCGTTCCCCCCAGCGGAAGAGGAATCTTGCCGGTCAGCATCGGCGCGGAAATCATGAAAATGAGCAGCAGGGCGAGCATCACGTCGATCAGCGGCGTGATGTTGATTTCCGCGAGAGGACGTTCGGTCGATCGCACGGTCAAAGCGGACATGCGGGCACTCCGGAGCTGCCGAGGTTGGCGAGTCCAGAATAGCGATCCGGCAAAACCTGCCTAGTCTCAGGTCATGCGTCGTTGTTGCAACGGCTGCGCGTTTTGCTCGGCGGCTGAGCCGCAGACAAGAAAAAAAGCGCCCCGGTTTCCCGAGGCGCTCATCCGGCTCGCACCGGCAGGGTAGCGTTGGCGAGCGTAGAACGTTTACTGCTGCTGACCGCGGGCGCCCGGCGTCGTGACGAAGCCGATCTTGACCATGCCCTGGTTCTTCGCGTCGGCCATCACCTTCGCCACGATCTCGTAGCGAGTGTTCTTTTCGGCGCGAATCTGCAGTTCCGGCTGGACCGTCTTCTGTGCGGCAACGGCGAGCTGTGCTTTCAGTTCGAGGTCGCTGATCGAGCTGTCGTTCCAGTACAGGGTGCCGTCTTCCTTGATGGCGAGATCGATCGGCTCGACCGGGTCCTGGTTCTGCGTGTTCAGCGACGCCTGCGGCAGGTCGATGCGGATTTTGTGCTGCATCATCGGCGCAGTGATCATGAAGATGATGAGCAGCACGAGCATCACGTCGACGAGCGGCGTAACGTTGATTTCGGCCATCGGCGCGCCACCGCCGCCGCCACCTGAACTGAATGCCATGGCTTACTTCCTCGCAGCAGGCGCCGCCGGGGCAGCGGGACGAGCCGGTGCGGGACCCGCACCTGCTTCGACGCGCGAACCAGTGGCAAAGAAGTCATGCAGGTCGTGAGCGAATTCGTCGAAGCGAGCCAGGATCACGCGGTTGGAGCGCACGAAGAAGTTGTACGCGAGCACCGCGGGGATGGCGACGAACAGACCGAACGCGGTCATGATCAGCGCTTCACCGACCGGGCCGGCAACGGCGGACATCGACGCGTCACCCGATGCCGAGATGCGGATCAGGGCGTGGTAGATGCCCCACACGGTACCGAGCAGACCGACGAACGGACCGGTCGAGCCCACGGTCGCGAGGACGGTCAGACCGCCTTCGAGACGGCCGCTTTCGCGAGCGACGGCCTGACGCAGCGCACGGTCGATGAACTCCGAGCGGTTCAGCGCTTCGACGAGGCGGCTGCCTTCGTGGCGCTGGTGGTGAGCGGCGGCCGAAGCGCAGTCCAGCGCGATCTTCGAGAACGGCTCGGAAGCCGGCTGTTCTTCCATGAAGCGGATCGCTTCCTGGGCGGACGGCGTTTCCCAGAACGTGCGCATGATCGAGTTCATGCGGCTGCGGATCGCCGTGTTGCGGATCAGATTCAGCACGATCCAGTAAATCGACATCAACGAGAACAGGCACAGCGTCACGAAGACGATGGCACCGACCAGGTCGAAGTTCGGATTCGTCGGATTGTAGTTCTGGATCAGATGGCTGAAGCCCATTTCCTTCAGGGCTGCGGCATTGCTGTTGGTGCCGAGGGTCGGCGCAGCGGCAGCCGCTGCGTCAGCCGCCGGAGGAACGGACCCCGCCGGGGTCGAGGTGTCTTGGAACATGACGCTACCCTTGAATTAGGTGGAACAGTGGAAGTTACAGTTCGTTGAGGCTGAAGCGGAACGGAACCAGTGCCCAGCCCTCAACCGCAGCACCGTTTTTCTGACCCGGATTGAACACCCAAGTCTGCGCGGCATCAATCGCCGCACGATCGAGTTCGCGAAATCCGGACGATTTCTCGACCTGGATATCCTTGGGCTTGCCATCCACGCCGACGAGCACGCGCAGCACGACTTCGCCTTCATGGCGCTGACGCACGGCCTGCGGCGGGTAACGCGGCGGACGCGCCCTGCGATAGCTGATGTTTTCGCTCGGCGCGATGTCGGCCGGCGGAGCGGGTGGCGCCGGCGGAGCCGGCGGCGGAGCCGGGACTGCCATGGGCGAGGCTTCCTCGACCACGACGGCCGGCGGCGGCTCCGGTGGCGGAGTCGGCGGCGGCTTGACCTTTTCGATGATTTTCGGCGGCGGCTTTTTCGGTGGTTCCGGCGGCGGCGGCGGCGGTGGCGGCGGCGGCGGCGGCGGTTCGACGAATTCGACCGAGACGATGGTCTCCTTCTTCTTTTCCTTCGCCTGCGGCGGGGCCACCGGCGCAATCATCATGATGAAAGCGAGTCCGTGCACGGCCATGGCGGCGGCCAGCGCTGAGGTGCGCCTCCAACTGTACGTTTCGCGCTGGTCTTCTGTCGTCAACGCCATTTGCTTTGAACCAAGGTTCGCTGTGTGTGAGATCTAAGGGCTTGTTACGTGAGCGCCGCGCCGCAGCCGGCGGCGGGGGCTGGCACCGTACACGAGGCCAACCCGACGCTCAAGACTCGCGATCGGAATGGCTATATTAACCCGGCCTGAAGGTCGCCGAATACCGCACCCTTATTGCGAAGAGTGCGGAATGGCTTACTTTTTCTTCGGAGCGCCTCCGCCCTTGATCATCTTGAGCCACGTACCTGCCATCTGGCGGGTTTCCTCGTAGCCCTGCGCCTTTTCCATGGCGGCGATGGCGGCGCTCTTGTTGCCGAGTTCGTTCTCGGCATTGCCGAGAAGAACGTAGGCGGCGCCCTGACGCTTGACGCCGCGCGACAGCGCCTTCGTCAGCGATTCTTTTGCGGCAGCCCATTGCTGATTGTTGACCTGGAGCTGACCACGCAGCAGATCGGCTTCGCCGTCTTTGGCGAGCGGCGATGCTTTGGCGTACGCGTCGATCGCCTTCGGTTCGTTCTCGGCGAGCGCATAGGAATCGCCGAGCAGCTTGTACATCTCGTAGCTCGCCGGGATCGCGCCCTTCTGGAAACCTTCCTCGAGCAGCGCGGCGCCTTCGGCCGGCTTCTCGGCCTGGCCGTAGAGCTGGGCGAGCAGCTTGTAGTCGTCGGCCGTCGTGATCAGGCCGCGCGACTTCGCATCGGTGAGAAGCTTCAGCGCCTTTTCGTTCTGGTCGGCGTTGACGTAGATCGAAGCGAGCTGCTGAATCAGTTTCTTGTCGTTCGGATTCTTCTGCAGCTGCGATTCGGAGAGCTTCGCGGCTTCATCGTACTGATTCAGTTCGAAGTAGCTGGCCATCAGGATCTGGTTCCAGCTTTCCTGCGGCTTGTCGCTGCCGGCGATCGCCTGCTTCATCGTATCGATCGCTTCCTGGAACTTGTCGGCGCGATACAGAGCGTTGGCCTTGACGGCGAGCGCTTCCGGCTTCTTGTCGCCACTCTGATCGATGTAGAGATCGATGGATTTGGCGGCGTCGGCGTACTGCTCTTCCTGGAGCTGGAATTGCGCCAGCGTGTAGATGGCGGGGAACTGGTTGGAATTCGGCAGCGCATCGATGGCGATGGCTTCCTTGAGGTCGGCGATCGCGCCGGCGCCGTCTTCCTTTTCCCATTTCGCGTTGGAACGCAGATACAGGGCGAAGGCCTTCGCGTACGGCGTCACCTTCTTGTCGCCGAGCACTTCGTCGATGAGTGCGATGGCCTTGTCGGACTCGCCGTCGGACGCCGCTTCCTGTGCCTTGTTGAGCTTCGTGCCCAGCGCACCCGGCATGTCGGTCTTCGGATCGTTGCGCTTGGCGTTCGGGTACGCGTTCTCGGTCTTGCTGCTGCTGCTCTTGCTGGAACGTTGCTCGTTGGAACGTTCGCCCGGGATACGGGAGGCGGAAGCGATTCCGGCCGCGAGCAGGGACACTGCACCGAGACAAAGGACGAGCTTCTTGACGTTGGGAGCGTGCATTGAGTAGCGCCTCGACTGTTTCTCGCGGCCCGCCCGGAGGGCAAGCGGTAAAGGGGTCGCAGAGGTTAATCCGCGACTGTGCAAACTACAAGCACATGAAATTCGGCGTTCGTTATCGCAGCGTTAAAAAGAAACCTATGATTTCCATGCGCTTGCAACGAGTTGTTACACGCTTCCCTGCGGCGGTCAAACAGCCCGGAAACCGGGGTTTTACGGCAAAATTCGTAGTTCTCGCGAATTTGTGTAATTAGAAATTAAAATCAATTTACGAGTTGATAGAAGTTTCTTAGACCAAAGTCGGTTCCGCTCGTCACCCCGCGCGTCCGAAAAGGGATGCTGCACTGCGCAACTGCGCAGCCGGGCCGCCCTGCCCTCCGCCCGGCGTGCAACGAATGGATGCCGCCGGCGGGGTTGAGCTTTGCGCGGCGGCCGTGAACGGCAGATGCACGGCGGCCGTTGCGGCCGCCGACCATCGATCAGACGTCGAGATTCGCAACCCGCAGCGCGTTGGCTTCGATGAATTCGCGGCGCGGCTCGACGACGTCGCCCATCAGCGTCGAGAAGATCTGGTCCGCGGCTACCGCGTCCTCGATGCTGACCTGCAGCAGGCGGCGGGTCTCCGGGTTCACGGTCGTTTCCCAGAGTTGGTCCGGATTCATTTCGCCGAGACCCTTGAAGCGCTGGATCGTGCGGCCCTTCTTGGCCTCGTCCATGAGCCAGCCGCGCGCCCGGGCGAAGGAATCGATCGGCGTCGATGCATTGCCTCGGCGGATTTCGGCCCCCGGCTGGATCAGGTCGGCAAGATGCCGCGCAACATCGAGAATCGGACGCATTTCCGGGCTCGCAATGAAGCTCGCGGGCAGAATCTGTGTGTGCGTGAGGCCGTGTTGGTCGCGCTCGATCACGAGCGCAGCCGGATGCTCCGGCGTCGCGGTCTGCACGCGCAGGCGGTATTGGGCGCGCCCGAGGCCGACATTGTTGAGTTTCGCGGAAATGCGGCCGATCCAGACCGCTGTTGCGGCTTCGTCGGTCCAGATGGTCTCGTCGAGCGGCGGCAGCTCGAGCATGGCCGTCAGCAGATTCGCGTCGCAGCGATGGCTCAGCCTGTCGATCTGGTCGAGCGCGGCCTGATATTCCGCCAGCAGCTTTTCGAGCGCGACGCCGGCGATCGGCGGCGCATCGGTGTTGTAGCGCAGTTCGGTCTGGTCGACGGCGTTGCCGATCAGGTACTGGTTCAGTGCGCCGTCGTCTTTCAGATAGAGCTCGGTCTTGCCCTGCTTGAGTTTGTACAGGGGCGGCAGGCCGATGTAGACGTAGCCGCGCTCGATGAGTTCGGGCATCTGGCGGTAGAAGAACGTCAGCAGCAAGGTTCGGATGTGCGACCCGTCGACGTCCGCGTCGGTCATGATGATGATGCGGTGATAGCGCAGCTTGTCGGGGTTGTATTCGTCTTTACCGATGCCGCAGCCCAGCGCCGTGATCAGCGTGCCGACTTCGGCCGACGACAGCATCTTGTCGAAGCGCGCGCGCTCGACATTGAGGATCTTCCCCTTGAGCGGCAGGATCGCCTGCGTCTTCCGGTTGCGGCCCTGCTTGGCGGAGCCGCCAGCGGAATCACCCTCGACGATGAACAGCTCGGACAGAGCCGGATCCTTTTCCTGGCAGTCCGCCAGCTTGCCCGGCAAGCCGGCAATATCGAGTGCGCCCTTGCGGCGCGTCATCTCGCGGGCCTTGCGTGCAGCTTCGCGTGCGCGGGCGGCATCGACGACCTTGCCCGCGATCGCACGAGCCTCGGCCGGATTCTCGAGCAGGAACTCTTCGAGCTTCGCGTTGACGACCTGCTCCACGATGCCCTTGACCTCGGACGAGACGAGCTTGTCCTTGGTCTGCGACGAGAACTTCGGATCAGGCACCTTGACCGAGAGGACGGCGATCATGCCTTCGCGCATGTCGTCGCCGGCAAACGCGACTTTCGCGTTCTTGCCGATGCCCGAGTTCTCGATGTAATTGCTGATGCAACGGGTCAGTGCCGCGCGGAATCCGGTCAGGTGCGTGCCGCCGTCGCGCTGCGGAATGTTGTTCGTGAAGCAGAAGCACGTTTCCTGGTAGGCGTCGGTCCATTGCAGCGCCGCTTCGACCGTAATGCCGTCCTGGTGAGCATTGAACGTGACGACGTTCGCGTGCAGCGGCGTCTTGAGCTGGGCCAAGTGCTGCACGAAGGACTTGATGCCGCCCTCGTAGGCGAACACGTCGTGCTTGTCGTTGCGTTCGTCGATGATCTCGATCTTCACGCCCGAATTCAGGAACGAAAGTTCCCGCAGGCGGCGCGCGAGGATGTCGTAATGGAACTCAGTGTTGGTGAAAGTTGCCCGGCTCGGCAGGAAGCGGACGGTGGTTCCGCGACGATTGGAAGGTGCCGCCTGCTTCAGCGGATACACCGGTTCGCCGTGCCGGTATTCCTGCACGAACTCGTGACCATCGCGATAGATGTTGAGCCAAAGGTGTTCGGACAGCGCGTTGACGACGGAAACACCGACGCCATGCAGGCCGCCGGAAACCTTGTACGAGTTGTCATCGAATTTGCCGCCGGCGTGGAGGACGGTCATGACGACTTCGGCCGTGGAACGGCCCTCCTCCGGGTGGATGCCGACGGGGATGCCGCGGCCGTTGTCGCTGACGCTGACGGATCCGTCCTGATGGATGGAAACGGTGACGTGATCGCAAAAACCAGCCAGGGCTTCGTCGATCGAGTTGTCGACGACTTCAAACACCATGTGATGCAGGCCGGTACCGTCATCGGTGTCACCGATGTACATGCCTGGGCGCTTGCGGACGGCTTCGAGGCCTTTGAGGACTTTGATGTTGCTGCTGTCGTACTGATCGCTCATGCGTCTCGCCAGGCGTGGCCGTGCCCACTGGCGGGCACAGCTCTTTGGAACAGAAGGATGCGGAATTATAGCAGTGTCGTGACCGTGCCCTGTTCCACGTGGAACATTGTGCGCTGGCGATGCGGCAGATCGAGCGCCGGCAGGGCGACAGTTCCGGTGATGAGCACCTGGGCTTGGATCTCGTCCAGCCACATCAAGACGCGGCGCTGATGGTCGCCATCCAGTTCAGACGCCAGATCGTCGAGGCAAACGATCGGCCACTCACCGAGCTGTTGATTGAACAGTTGGGCCTGTGCCAACAGACAAATCAGCGCTGACAACTTTTCCTGGCCGCGCGAAAGATGCTCGCGCTCCGGCGCCCGCTCGTACGCAATGCGCCAGTCCGCTCGGTGCGGACCCGCACCGGTGTGTCCGCGCTCCCGGTCGCGGCTCCGTCGCTCCCTCAGTGCATCTGCGAGACCTACACTGGCCGGCCAACCCCGCTGGTAGCTCAACGACGGCATACCAAGCTCAGGGACCAACAGGTCGGCCAGCTGAACGATCCCCGGTGCCAGCGCGCCGATGTATTCGGCACGCCACTCGTCCAGAGTCAACGCGGCGCGTGTGAGTTCGATGTCCCATACATCGAGCTCCGCGTCTGCGCACGCTCCCCGAAGCAGCGCATTGCGCTGCTTCAACGCGCGACGATAGCGCCTGGCCACGTCGACATAGCTGTGTTCCACGTGGAACAACGCCCCGTCGACGAAATGCCGACGTTCCTCGGCACCACCGGAAATCAGCGCGTGCGAGCCCGGCTCGAAACAGACCACGGCGACCTCACGCAACAGCTCAGCCAACGCGGGAATCTCCTGGCCGTCCAACCGTGCCGACCAATCGCCTTTCTGCCTCGAAAGGCCGAGTCGCCGCGTGCGCCCCGCGCGGCTGACTTCCGCAAATACTTCCAAAGACTCCGTTCCAAACCGGATCAGACTCTCGCGCCTCACGGCACGGAACGACCTCCCGTGCGACAGCATGTACGCCGCCTCCAGCACGGAGGTCTTCCCTGCTCCGTTCGGCCCCACGAACTCGTTCACGCCTTTGCGCAGCGCAATGCTCGCTGTCGCCACGTTCCGCACGTTCGCGAGGCGCAACTCACACAGCTCCATCGTCGCCCCTTTCGATCGTCAACAAAAAAGCCTGCGGCACTCGCGCGCCGCAGGCTTTCTTTCGTCATAGCAGTTGCGGGTCAAAGACGCAGCGGCATGACCACGTGTCGGGACTCTTCGGAATCGACGGCCTTCAACAGACAGCTCGACTGTCCGTCGCGCAGGCAAACGACGACATTTTCCCCCGTCAGCGCGCTGAGCGCATCGAGCAGGTAGTTCACGTTGAACCCGACGCTGAGATCGCTCACCGAGGTATCCGCTTCGAGCTCTTCGTGTGCCTCTTCCTGTTCCGGGTTGTGGGCCACGATCCCGAGGCGCCCCGGTGCGACGTCGAGCTTCACGCCGCGGTATTTCTCGTTGGACAGGATTGCCGCGCGCTGCAGCGCCGTGCGCAGCGCTTCACGACCGATCCGTACTTCCTTGTCGGCGCCGATCGGAATCACGGCTTCATAGTCCGGGAAACGCCCGTCGATCAGCTTGGAGGTGAATTGCACGTCTCCGCGACGAACGCGCAGGTGATTCTTTCCGAACTCCAGACTGACGACACCGTCGCCGTTCTCGAACAGACCCTGCAGCTCGAGCACGCCTTTGCGCGGAATGATGATTTGACGCCGCTGTGTGATGCGCGCCTGGACATTCGTCTCGGCGAGTGCGAGCCGATGCCCGTCCGTCGCGACGCAGCGCAGTGCGTCTTCCCGCAGATCCACCAGCATGCCGTTCAAGTAGTAACGCACGTCCTGATGTGCCATCGCGAATGCGGTGCGGTCCATCAGGTTCTTCAGCGTCGCCTCCGGCAACTCGACCTTGTCGACGGTCTCGATGCTTTCGATCACCGGGAACTCACTGGCTGGCAGCGTCGCCAGGGTGAAGCGGCTGCGGCCGGCACTCACCACGACACGATCGCCGTTGAGCTTCACATCGATCGACACGCCGTCAGGCAGTGCGCGGCAGATGTCGAATAGCTTCCGCGCGGGGATCGTGATCTCGCCCGGCTCGCTCGTGTTCGGAGTCACGGACGCGACCATTTCCACTTCGAGGTCAGTGCCGGTGAACGACACGCGTCCGTCCGACACGTTCACCAGCAGGTTCGCCAGCACGGGCAGCGTCTGTCGCCGCTCCACGACGCCGACGACTTGTTGCAGAGGCTTGAGCAAGGCTTCGCGTTGCAGACTGAATCGCATGATCAGGGTTTCCCGGTTCTCTAACGAACGCTTTTGTTCTTTTTAAGAAGGTTTCAGTGGTTGTTGTACCGCGAAAAACTGGGGATTACCCCGAATTTCTTTTCTGTATCAGTCGCTTAGCCACTTTGAAACATGGCTGCTTTCGTCCGGCCCGCTTGTCGATGAACTGTGGATAACTTCTATCCCCGCTTCTGCCCCCTGTTTATCCACAGGCAATCACCCGGTCAAGATGCGAACCAGTTTTTCGTAGTCCTGGCGCAGCTTTCCGTCGGTTTCGGTGAGATCGCGGATAGTCCGGCACGCGTGCAGCACGGTCGTGTGATCGCGGCCGCCGAAGGCCTCACCAATTTCGGGAAGGCTGTGTTCGGTCAGTTCCTTGGACAATGCCATGGCCACTTGTCTTGGCCGCGCCAACGAACGCGAGCGGCGCTTGGACAGCAGATCCTGCAGGCGCAGCTGGTAGAAGTCGGCGACCGTCTTCTGGATATTCGGCACCGTGATCGACTGCGCGTGCACCGTGAGCAGGTCGCGCAAGGTTTCCTGTGCGAACTCGAGCGTGATCGCGCGACCGAGAAAGTTGCCCCGCGCCGCGAGCGTGTTGAGCGCGCCTTCGAGGTCGCGGACATTGGAACGCATGCGCTTGGCGATCAGCAGCGCGACTTCCTCGGGCAGATTCATCCCCTTGGATTGCGCCTTCGACAGCAGGATCGCGGCGCGTGTCTCGAAATCCGGTGGCTCGATCGCGACCGAGAGTCCCCACCCGAGGCGAGACTTCAGCCGCGGCTCGAGATTGTCGACTTCCTTCGGATACCGATCGCAGGTCAGGATGATCTGCTGCTTGCCTTCGAACAACGCATTGAACGTATGGAAAAACTCTTCCTGCGTCGTGTTCTTGCCGGCGAAGAACTGGATGTCGTCGATGAGCAGCGCGTCGACCTCGCGAAAACGGCGCTTGAACTCGTCCATGTTCTTGTTGCGCAGCGCGTCGATCATCGCCGACACGAACTGCTCGGAACGCAGGTACATCACCTTCGTGCGGGGATTGTTCTCGCGGATCAGGTTGCCCGCGGCATGCATGAGATGGGTCTTGCCGAGACCGGTGCCGCCGTAGAGCAGCAATGGATTGTAGGCGCGGCCGGGATTCGTCGCGACCTGGATCGCGGCGGCCTTGCCGAGCTGATTCGACTTACCTTCGACGAAACTGTCGAAGGTGTAGTTCGGGTCCAGATTGCCGTCGAACTCCGCCGGCGCCGGCGTTGCCTCGACCGGCGACGCCGGCGGCACACCGTTCCGCACGGGCGCAGCCTTCGGCGCGGCGGTTCGGCGCGCGCTCAGCGTACCCACCTCGAGACGCACCGGTATCGGCCGCGCGGCGAGATGGTTCAGCACCGCGCGGATGCGCGGCAGGAACTCATGCTCGATGCGCTCCAGCGTGTACGCGTTCGGCGCGAGCAGGCGCAGACCGTCTTCGCTCTCCGCCGGCTGTAGCGGTTTGAGATAGGTGTGGATATCTTCAGCGCCGAACTCGCCTTCCAGGCGTTCCAGACAGCGCCGCCAGAGTTCGCTCATTACTTCCTCGTCGACGGGCGGGGTGCCGGGGCGGGCCCGGCAGGGCGCGGAAGTCTACGCCGACGCTCGATTTTCCGCCACGCGCGGCTTGACACTGCGGCGGCGGCGACACTATTCTCCCGCCCCTTTTCTCACCCTTTCATCGGAGACGACGCCATGAAGCGTACGTACCAGCCCAGCCGCCTCAAGCGCGCCCGCGATCATGGCTTCCGCGCCCGCATGAAGACCAAGAACGGCCGCAAGATCATCAACGCTCGCCGCGCCAAAGGCCGCAAGCGTCTCGCCGTCTGAAACCTTCGATCCGCGGCTGAATGGGAGCGTCTCGCTTCCCGCGCGCCGCGCGGTTGCTCAAGCCGGGCGATTTCGCCCGCTTGCGCCAGGCTAGCCGTCGAATCGGCAGCCGCTATTTCAGCGCCGAATACCGTAGCACCGAAGACACCGTCGCCCGCCTCGGGTTGGCGGTGTCTCGTCGCGTCTCGAAACTGGCGGTGCAACGCAATCGTCTCAAACGGCTCGCACGCGAGAGCTTCCGCCGCCATCGCGCAAACCTCGCGGGCGTCGATGTACTCCTCATCGCGCGCAGTGCGGCCGTTGCCGCATCGGGCAGCGAACTTCTGGCCGATCTCGAGCTGCTCTGGAGCCGATTGCCGCGCGCGCAGCGTTGATGCCGCAACAACCGCCCGGCACAATGCGCGGTCGGCTTGCCGCTTGCGGTCGATCCGCCTTGATCCGCCTTCGTAGCGTCCCCATCCGCGTCGGGCCCTGCCCGACGACAGCCCTTGCCTATCCCAATGAATAATCCGCGCTCCATCCTGTTGATTGCGCTGCTGCTCGTCTCGTATCTGGTCTGGAACCAGTGGCAGCAGGACTATGCGCGGCCTGCCGCGAGCGCCACCGGCGAGACCGCGCTACCAGCCCCGCCGGCCGACGGCAGTCCTGCCGCCGCCGCGAGCAGCGAAGTGCCCAGCGCCACGGCGACGTCCGCGACCAACGCCGCGCCGGCCGCCGTCCCGGGCGCGACGCCCGACGGCAAGGGCGAACTCGTCGAAATCAGTAACGACGTACTCAAGCTCTGGATCGACACGCGCGGCGCGACCGTCGTTCGCGCGGATCTGCTCGCCTATCCGCAGCAGCCCAAGGACTACGCGCATCCGGTTCGTCTGCTCGACGACAGCGCGGATCACTTTTTCGTCGCGCAGTCGGGCTTCGCGAGCGCCGCCGAGTCGGCCAAGGCCGCGAGCCACCAGGATCCGTTCATCGCGGAGCAGAAGAGCTACGCGCTGGCACCGGACCAGGGCCGTCTCGAAGTGCCGTTCACCTGGACCGATCCGGCGAGCGGTCTGGCCGTACGCAAGGTGTTCGTGCTCGAACGCGGCAGCTACGTCCTCGCGACCCGCCAGGAAATCAAGAACGACGGCAGCGCCGCCTGGCAGGGCAATGCCTACCGTCAGCTGCAGCGCGTGATTCCGCCGTCCGCGAAGCACGGTTTCTTCGGTTCGATCACGAACCCGCAGAGCTACAGCTTCACCGGCGCGGCCTGGTATTCGCCGGACGACAAGTTCCAGAAACTAGCATTTGATAAATTTGTAAAATCGCCGATGCAGAACCGCACCGTCACCGGCGGCTGGATCGCGATGCTGCAGCATTACTTCTTCGCCGCGTGGCTGCCGCCGCAGAACTCCGCCGAAACCTATTCGACCGAAGTCCGCGACGGAACCTATCCGCGCTTCACGATCCGCAGCATGGGTCCGGCGCTGAACGTGCCGCCCGGCGGAACCGTAACGAGCGAGGCCCGCCTCTACGTCGGCCCGAAACTGCAGAGCAGCCTCGATGATGTGGCCCCGGGGCTCGCCAAGACGGTCGATTACGGCATCCTCGATTTCATTTCCGAGCTGTTGTACATCGTACTCGCGTTTTTCTACCGCCTGACCGGCAACTGGGGCTTCGCGATCATCCTGCTCGTGCTGCTGATCAAGGCGGTCTTCTTCAAGCTGAGCGAAGCGCAGTACCGCTCGATGGCGAAGATGCGCAAGCTGCAGCCGCGTATCCAGGCGCTCAAGGACCGCTATGGCGACGACCGCCAGAAGATGGCCCAGGCGCAGATGGAGCTGTTCCAGAAAGAGAAGATCAACCCGCTGGGCAGCTGCCTGCCGATGCTGGTGCAGATTCCGGTGTTCTTCGCGCTGTACTGGGTGCTGGTCGAAAGCGTGGAGTTGCGCCAGGCACCGTTCTTCCTCTGGATCCAGAACCTCACCGCGCCCGATCCGTACTTCGTGCTGCCGATCCTCAACGCCGCGACGATGATCGCAACCCAGTACCTCACGCCGACGACGGGCATGGACCCGGTCCAGGCGCGCATGATGAAGATCATGCCGGTGGTGTTCTCGATCATGTTCGCGTTCTTCCCGGCCGGCCTCGTGCTCTACTGGACCGTGAACGGCATGACGTCGCTGCTGCAGCAGTGGATCATCACGCGCCGCATCGAGGCGACCGACAAGGCCTGATGTTTCGCGGCGTCCGCGCAACGGCGCGGACGCCGCCCGATTCCGTCCGCGGCGCGCCGGCGCCGCCCGCTCCGACCCCCGGCGACCGCAGCGCAGGCTCGCCATGATCGCCAACGCCGAAACCATCGCCGCGATCGCGACCGCACCGGGCTCCGGCGGCATCGGCATCCTGCGTATCTCCGGCCCCGCTGCCGGCGCCATTGCAGCGACCCTGCTCGGCCGCGTGCCGCGTGCCCGCCACGCGCACTACTGCGCGTTCCGCGATGGTGCGGGTGCGCTCGTCGACAGGGGAATCCTGCTGCATTTTCCACAACCAAATTCGTTCACCGGCGAAGACGTGGTGGAGCTGCAGACGCACGGCTCCCCCGTCGTGCTCGACCTGTTGCTGCGCCGCGTCTGCGAACTCGGCGCCCGGCCCGCGCGCGCCGGCGAGTTTTCGGAACGCGCCTTCCTCAACGGCAAGCTCGATCTCGCCCAGGCGGAGGCGATCGCCGATCTGATCGCGAGCCAGTCCGAAGCCGCCGCCCGCGCGGCACTGCGCTCGCTCGACGGCGAGTTCTCGATGCGCGTCACGCATCTGCTGAAAAACCTGATCGATCTGCGCGTCTATATCGAGGCCGCGATCGATTTTCCCGAAGAAGAGATCGATTTCCTCGCGGCGCCGGAATTGCGCGAACGGCTAGATTCGGTCAGCGACGAACTCTCCACGCTGCTCGCGGCGACACGCCGCGGCGTGCGTCTCGCCGACGGCCTGCACGTCGTCATCGTCGGCCGTCCGAATGCCGGCAAGTCGAGTCTGCTAAACGCACTCGCCGCGCACGACCGCGCCATCGTGACGCCGATCGCCGGCACCACGCGCGACGTGCTGCGCGAGAACATCCAGCTGGACGGCGTGCTGTTGACGCTCGTCGACACGGCGGGCCTGCGCGATTCCGCGGACGTCGTCGAGCGCGAAGGCATACGCCGCGCGCGCACTGAACTGGAGCGTGCCGACGTCGCATTGCTCGTGACCGATGCCGATCACCTCGACGAGGATCTTGCGCTGCTCGGCCCCGCGCAATCCGGCCAGACACGCATCCTGGTCTGCAACAAGATCGACCTCGCCCAGACGCCGCCGCAGCGGCTCGACCACGCCGGCACTGTCCGCATCGACGCATCCGCACGCACCGGCGCCGGCCTCGATCTGCTGCGTCACGAACTCAAGCAGCTGTCGGGCGCCGGCGACGCCAGCCGCGGCGCCTTCAGCGCGCGCACGCGCCACGTGGTCGCGCTCGAACGCGTCGCGGCCCATCTCGCCGCCGCCGAATTCGCGCTGGTCGGACGGAACGCGGGCGAACTCGCCGCCGAAGAACTCCGTCACGCCCAGCGCGACCTCGGCGAGCTGACCGGCGAATTCACGAGCGACGATCTTCTCGGAGCGATCTTCTCGAGCTTCTGCATCGGCAAATAGCGCCCGCTCGATTCCTGCGACCGGCGCGACACGATTCCGCACGCCGCGGCTTCGCGCTACTCTGGTCCGGTTCGGCGCGAGACCGCGCGCTGCCGTTGCCAGGGAGAGGCGATGATTCGAGTTGCCAGCGCGCCACCTCGGTTCGGAGTCCGCCCCGGAATCCTGCCCGCGTTCCGTATCGCTCGCCGAGCGACGCCTTACGCCAGGCCTGCCGCATGATCGTGAGCGAGAACAGCGCGCCCGTCGCGCACGCGTGCGCCGTGCACCTCGGCTTCGCCGGCGCGCGCGATCTGTTCCCCGGTATCGGCGATCCGCAGCGTCGCGCGAAATTCGCCGAAGAACTGACGCGCCAGGTCACGCAGAAGTTGAGCCAGCTGCGCGCCCATCCGCGCGTGTCGTTGCATGACGGCCATTTCTTCGTCGGCGTGATGCAGATCGGCAGCGGTGGCGAGGGTATTCTGGCCGATGCCTGCGACAACAACGGAATCGCTTTGCGCGTTTTCCTGCCGCAGGCGCGTGATGAATTTCTCGCGGCCCGAAGTCCGCGTGCGCCGTTCGATGACGACTTTTCCCCGGCGCAGCGCGAAAAGGCGCAACAGCGACTGCAGCGCGCATCGGTGCTGGAAGAACGCGTCGTGACGCTGGCCTCGGAGCGTGCAGCGCGCTTTGCCGAGACGACCGCGGCCATCCTGCGCCAGGCCGATATCGCCGTGATCCTGCAACCGAAGCACCGCGATGGTCTGGGCAAGCCCGGTCGAACGAACGAATTCGCCGAGCACGCGCTGCGCTGCGGCAAGCCGCTGTATGCGCTGACGTTCTGGATCGACGAAAACCAGAAGCTGCATGTCTACGACGAACTGCGCTATCCGCGAGACCTGAGCTGGGCGCCGCCGCGACTGCCCGCCGTCGTTCCGCTGCCGGCGATCGCGCTCGACGATCTCGCGGAGCGCGTCGCGGCCGACTGCGGCCGCCACGCGCAGGCTTGCAACGAACAGTGCGCAAAGGCCAGCAAGGCCATCGTTCGCACGCACATCGCCTGCATCGCCGCGGCTACAACACTTTTAGTACTTGTGCATCTGTTCCGGAATGGCATCGACGGTGCGTCGGCCTGGCTGCTGTTGCCGGCCACCCTTCTGCCGCTCGCGGCCGGCATTTTCCTCTCGCGGCGCGCGCTGTCGGCGAACGCGACGAGCTCGCTGCGCCAGCGCTGGACCGATCTGCATCTCGCGGCCGAACTCGCACGCAGCGCGTTGACCTTCGCCCCGGCGGACGGCGATCGGGACTCGGCGGTTCCGCCGTTCGCGGGCCAGCGGCACGGGTTCGAATTCCTCGTGACCGCGCCGCTGCCCGACGACCTTCGTCCTCTGGCGCAGACGCTCGCGGTTGCCCATTGGCGGAGGTTGCGCGACCAGCGTCGCCCTTCGGACTGGCAAGAAGCACGCGATCGCTACCGACGCGAGCGGCTCGAACACGCGACCACCGGTCAGCTCGCCGTCTACCGCGCCAAGTTCCAGCAGATACAGCAGCACCTGCGGGAGGTCAGCCGACAGGTCGCATGGCTCGGCGCGTTCGCGGCGGTCGTCCTGGCGGCGACGCTGATCCTGCCGACGCCGGCTGTGCACTTCGCGGGCACGGTCGCCGCGGCGTTCGCGCTGCTGGCCGTGCTCGCACCGGTGGTCGCGCTCGCGCTGCAGGCGCAACGCTGCGTTTTCAAGCACCGGCTGCGCGCGTTGGCCTGTGCGGAACTGCTGGAACATCTGCAGCGCCTCTCGCAGCAACTGCAGCGCGCGCCGAACGAGTCGGATTTCCTTGCGCTACAGGCCGAAACCGAGACTCGTCTGCTCGCCGCTACGCTGGATTGGTATCGCTGGCGGCGCTGCGACGCGTGAAACCGCCCGTCGCATCGCCCAGTTGCGCTCAGTACCACTCCAGCAACGACAGCCCCACGCCGATGTACGTCGCGCGGTGGTTGTAGTCGATCAGGCTCTCGCCGTAGCCGTCGAACAATTGCACATGTCCACGAAGATGATTGCGGATCGGAAAGGCCCAGTCGACCTGTGCGGCGCCGCCTTCGGGACTCGGACGCAGCATCAGCGCGAATTCGTGGCCTTTCCAGACGCGCACGATCTGCAGGTCGCCGTGGCCGAGGTAGTCGCCGATGTCGGGGTTGTCGGATCTGGCGAAGGACTCCTTGACGATCCACCACGGGCGCAGCATGACGGTCCAGTCACCGTTCTCGAAGCCGACCTGGCCGATGACGCGGTTCCAGCTGCGTGACAGCGGCAGGCTGCGGCCGTTCGACTGGTGAGTGACGCCGATGCCGAGCAGGCGGCCGTCCCAGCCGAGCACGTCGTAGCCGGTGCGGAACACCATCATGAGTTCGGGCTCGTAGTTCGTTTCGCGGAACGGCCGCGAGATCTGCGGGTTGGCGACCTGCCAGTGCGAGGACTGGGTGTAGCCGAGCCAGAGGTCGCCGTTGTCGCCGAACAGGTTTTCGAGGATCTTGCCCTTGAAGCTCAGCTGGAACTTCATCTCGGCGGCCTTGAGCCGCTCCGGCAGCTCGACGTCGTGATCCGGCGCGGGACTGCTCGGGGACGCGTTGATGTTCGACGTGTGGAAAAACGGCAGCACATAGAGCGGCTTGTAGCCGCGGATGTTGAACGCGCCGAGCTTGGAATCCGGATCGAGTTCCCAGCGGCTGTCGAGCAGCGAGCGGTCAGGGGTACGTGTCGCCGTGCGTCCTTCGTGCGCGTAGAGCGTTTCCTGTTCACTCGAGGGGCGTGCCGTCGGCGCCGGCGCGACCGGGCGCGGATACAGGGCGTCGTAACAGGCCAGTCGTTCGGTATCCGGCTGGATCGCGGCACACGCGCGCGGATCGCTCGGCGTCGCGGCGGACGCGACGGCAGCGCCGGCGGTCAGGATGGTGGCGGCGGCGCTGCGCAGATCCATGGCGGGCGGGCTCCGGACAGAAAAACGCATGCTAGCAGGCAGGTATGGCGAGGATTCGTGCAAACGGGCGCCTCGCGCAACGCATCGCGACATGACGCTCGCACCGAAACCCGCTCTAATGCCGCCCTCGTCCGGGAGTGGTGACTAATGCGTACGATGCTGCTTGCCGGCCTTCTGGCCGTATCGATGCCCGCTATGTCCGAAAAACTGACCATCGAACGGATCTTCGACGATCCCGCCGTGCTCGGCGCGACGCCGCGCGGCCTGAAGATTTCGCCCGACGGTTCGCGCGTCACGTTCCTGCGCGGCAAGGCCGACGATCAGAACGCGCTCGATCTCTGGGAATACAACCTCGCCGACGGCGCGACGCGTCTGCTCGTCGACTCGAAAGTGCTGCAGCCCGCCGAGGAAGTGCTGTCGGATGCGGAGAAAGCGACGCGCGAGCGTCAGCGCATCGCCGGTCTGAAAGGCATCGTCAGCTATCGCTGGGCGCCGGACGGCCAGCGCCTGCTGTTTCCGCTGGCCGGCCAGCTGTTTCTCTACGATCTCGCCGCGCCGCCCGCCGAGGCCGTCCGCTCGCTGACGCCCAAGGATGCGGAAGTCATCGATGCCCAGGTCGCGGCCAGCGGGCGCTACGTGTCGTTCGTGAGCCGGCAGAACCTCTGGGTCGTCGATCTGAAGACCAACCTCAAGCAGCGCCTGACCGACGACGGCAAGGGCACCGTGCACAACGGCGAGGCGGAGTTCGTCGCTCAGGAGGAAATGGATCGCTTCACC
This sequence comes from uncultured Lysobacteraceae bacterium, assembly GCA_946482585.1. Next base: position 6,442 of record CAMLSI010000009.1, on the reverse strand, counting down.
GGCTACTGGTGGTCGCCCAAGAGCGACTGGATCGCGTTCGAACGCTACGACGAGGCCGCCGTGCCGCTCGTACAGCGCTTCGAGATCCAGCCCGATCGGACCAACGTCACCGAGCAGCGCTATCCGGCTGCGGGGCAGCCGAACGTGAAAGTGCAGCTCGGTCTGGTAAGGCCGAGCGGCGGCCGCCCGCGCTGGATCGACCTCGGGCCTGACACGGACATCTACCTCAACCGCGTGAACTGGACGCCCGACGGCAAGCACGTCGCGTTCCAGCGCCAGACGCGCGACCAGCGCCGTCTCGATCTCGTGCTCGTCGACATCGACACGATGAAGTCGCAGCTGCTGCTGACCGAAACGAGCCGGACCTGGATCAACCTGCATGACGATCTGCGCTTCCTGTCCCAGCAGAACGCTTTCGTCTGGGCGTCGGAGCGCAGCGGCTACAAACATCTGTACTTGTACGGAATGGACGGAAAGGAAAAATTTCCGCTCACGTCGGGCAACTGGAGCGTCGATCGCGTGCTCGCGCTCGACGAGGCCGCCGGCCTCGTCTACGTGGCCGCGAATCGCGATCATCCGCTCGACAAGCAGGTTTACGCACTGAAGCTCGACGGCAGCAACGCGGCCGATCCGCAGCGCATCACCGCCGACGACGGCTGGCACGAAGCGACGTTCGCCGGCGACGGCGCGGTCAAGCTGTTCGTCGACAGCTGGAGCGACCCGCGCACGCCGACCCAGGTCAGCGTGCGCAAGCCAAGCGGCGAGCACCTCGCGTGGCTCGCCGAGAATCGCGTCGACGACCAGCATCCCTACGCGCCGTATCGCGACGCGCACATCGCGCCGGAATTCGGCAGCATCAAATCCGCCGACGGGCAGGACCTCTGGTATCGCCTCTACAAGCCCGCGGGTTTCGATCCCGCGAAGCGCTATCCGGTGCTGTCGCATTTCTACGGCGGCCCGACGGTGCAGCTCGCCAAGCGCGACATCGGCGATCTCATGGACCAGTACTTCGCGCAGCACGGCTATGTCGTCATCACGCTCGACAACCGCGGCATGTCGCGGCGCGGCCGGGCGTTTTCCGATCCGATCCACCGCCGGCTCGGCGCGGTCGAAGTCGAGGACCAGCGCGCGGCGATCCAATGGCTCGCGAAACAGCCCTGGGTCGACGCCAGACGCGTCGGCGTGTTCGGCTGGAGCTACGGCGGATACCTGACGCTGATGATGCTCGCGAAGGCGTCGGACCTCGTCGCCGCCGGCGCGTCAGTCGCGCCGCCGACGGACTGGACCCTGTACGACACGCACTACACCGAGCGCTATCTCGGCACGCCCAAGGACAATGCCGAGGGGTATGCACAGAGCGGCATGCTGCCCTGGCTCGATGGCATGAAATCGCCGTTGTTGCTGATGCACGGGATGGCCGACGACAACGTGCTGTTCACGCACACGACCCAGCTCATGGCGGAACTGCAGAACCGCGGCAAGCCGTTCGAGCTCATGACCTATCCCGGCGGCAAGCACGGCATGTCGACGCCGGCGATGAAGAAGCACGTGTTCAATACGATTCGCCGCTTCTTCGAGCGCCAGCTCGGAGCCGCCCCGGCGCCCTGAGCCTGCCCTCCGCGGCGCCGTCGTCGCGACGGCGGTCACCGGCGTGCTCGACGCGGCGCGCGCCGGCTAGAGGCGATCCCTGCCGGATGCGGCGGCCGTTGCGGCCGCCGCCCGGTTCACACGAAGCGGCCGGACTGGTAGTCGCGGATCGCCGCGACGATCTGCTCCGGCGTGTTCATCACGAACGGACCGTACTTCGCGACCGGTTCGTTCAGCGGTTTGCCCGCGACGAGGATGAGCCGCGCCGGCGCATCGCCCGCGACCATCCGCACCTGTTCGCCGTGGCTGAGCACGCCGAGCTCGCCGCGTGCCAGCGCGCGCGCCGAGTCGCCGTCGCCGACGGTCGCGCTGCCTTCGTAGACATAGACGAACGCGTTGTGCCGCTCGGGCAGCGTCGCAGTCCATTGCGCGCCGGCCTGCAGACGCACGTCGACATAGAGCGGCGCCGTCGCGACATCGGTGACCGGGCCTTCGACCTCGCCGACCCGGCCGGTCAGCAGGCGCAATTCGACGCCATCGGCCGGATCGAGCCGCGGCACTTGCTCTGGCGCGATGTCCTGATAGCGCGGCGCGGTCATCTTGTCCTTGGCCGGCAGATTGACCCAGAGCTGGAAGCCCCACATCAGGCCGTCTTCCTGCTCCGGCATTTCCGAATGGACGATGCCGCGGCCCGCGGTCATCCACTGCACGCTGCCGGCGCGCAGCTTGCCGCTGTTGCCCTGGTTGTCGCCGTGACGCATGTTGCCGGCGAGCATGTAGGTCACAGTCTCGAAGCCGCGATGCGGGTGATCCGGAAAGCCCGCGAGATAGTCGCTGGCCTGATCGGAGCGGAACTCGTCGAGCATCAGGAACGGGTCGAGCATGTCGAGCGCCGGCTGGCCGATGAGCCGGTTCAGCTTGACGCCGGCACCGTCGCTGGCCGGCATGCCGCGCACGGTCGTGACGACGCGGCGCGAAGTATTGGCATTCATGGCTTGCTCCCTCGGGTGAGGCCCGCAACATGGTCGCCGCGACACGCGAAGCCAAGCGCGCCCGCGTGAACACGCTGCACGCAGGGACGCAACAATCGAGGGATTCGATCGTTGTTGCGGCGGCCGGCGAAGGCCGCCGGAATCAGTGCACCCAGCGGCCGCCGCGACGTCGCGGCGGTTCGCGGAACTCGCTCGATGCGGCGCCGCTGCCGGCCTTCTCGCGTTCGCTGGCCGGATGCACGCGCCAATACTGCGCGACCTGGGCGACGACCTGCGGAATGTGCGCAAGGCAGTCGTCGTACTCCTGCTCGGTCAGCCGTTCGAATTCGGCGTCCGCCGTGAGCACACCCTCGTCGACCGCGAGCGCCATGACCGGGCCGAGCATCTCCATGAGCTGCGCGTCTTCGGCGAGCCGCGATTCCCAGGCGCTCGCACGCAGGTCGATCGCGCGGCTGACGCCTTCGCACCAGCCCGCGGCCGACAGCGCGACGCCGCCGTCCTCGAGATCGACTTCGCCGAGTATCGGCTCGTAGGTCTCGGCTTCGATCTCGCCGATGATGGAATCGTTGAGCTTGGCCAGCAGCAGCAGGATGCGTTCGCCCTGCTCCTCGTCCGCGAACGGCGCGTGCAGCACTTCGGGCAGCCATTCGTCCGGCAACGCCGGATCAGGACCGACCGCGAGCAGGGTCAGCAGCCCGTGCACGCCGTCGAGCAGCAGGTCGGCTTCGTTCTCGCGCGCATGCGCGCGCAGGAACTGGTCGAGCTCGTCGAGTTCGTGGTCTTCGAGCGAAAGGGCGACTTCACGTTCGGTCATGCAGTGAGTTCCAGCAGCGCCGGCGCGTGGTCCGACGGACGTTCCCAGCGGCGCGGTTCAAGGTCGATGTTCGCGCCGGCGAAGCGCGGCCGCAGTGCCTGGCTCGCGAGCACGAGATCGATGCGCAGGCCGAGATTGCGGCGAAACGCGGCCTGACGGTAATCCCACCAGCTGAAAGCGCCGTCGTTCGCGTGGAAGTCGCGGTAGGTGTCGGAAAGACCGATGCTCTGCAGCCGCTTGAGCGCCTCGCGCTCGGGCACCGAGCAGAGGATCTGGTCCTTCCACGCGACCGGGTCGTGCACGTCGCGGTCTTCCGGCGCGATGTTGAAGTCGCCGAGCACGATCAGGTTCGGATGCCGCGCGGCTTCCTCGGCGAGATGGTCGGTCACGCGTGCGAGCCAGTCGAGCTTGTAGGCGTACTTGTCGCTGCCGACCGCCTGCCCGTTGACGACGTAGAGATTCGCGATGCGCAGGTCGCCGACGCTGGCGATCAGGATGCGGCGCTGCGGATCGTCCAGTCCCCTGACGTCGGTGACGATGTCTTCGGGCATTCCGTTGCGCGCCAGCAGCGCGACGCCGTTGTAGGTTTTCTGTCCCGAAAAAACGCAGCGATAGCCGAGCGCGGCGATGTCGGTATCTGGAAATTTAGCATCTTCCAGTTTTGTTTCCTGCAGCGCGACGATGTCGGGCTGCGCGGCGGCGAGCCATTGCTTGAGGTGCGGCATGCGCACGTTGAGCGAATTGACGTTCCAGGTCGCGATTTTCATGCGCGCAGTCTAGCAGCGCCGCCGTCAGCGGCCCAGAAAAGCCGGGCGCGGCGGCGCCCGGCCCGGGAGTCAGTGCAGGCCGTAGCTGTGCAGCAATGCGGCGGCGTCCGGTTCGCGGCCGCGGAACGCGACGAAGCTTTCGAGCGCCGGCCGGGAGCCGCCGACCGCGAGAACCTCGCGCCGGAACGCCTCGCCGGTCGCGCGATTGAAGATGCCTTCGGCCTCGAAACGCGAGAACGCGTCGGCCGACAGCACTTCGGCCCAGAGATAGCTGTAGTAACCCGCGCCGTAGCCGCCTGCGAAGATGTGCGTGAAGCTGTGCGCGAAGCGCTGCCACGCGGGCGGGATCACGACCGCGACCTCGTCGCGGACCTGCTGCAGCACTTCGTTCGTGCGTGCGCCGCGGGCCGGATCGAAGTTCAGGTGCAGGCGGAAATCGAACAGGCCGAATTCGAGCTGGCGCACGAGGTGCATGCCCGCATGGAAATAACGTGCGGCCAGCATGCGTTCGAACAGCGCCTGCGGCAGCGGTTCGCCGGTTTGGTAATGGCGCGCGAACAGGTCCAGCGTTTCGCGCTGCCAGCCGAAATTCTCGAGGAACTGGCTCGGCAGCTCGACCGCGTCCCATTCCACGCCGCTGATGCCCGAGATGCTCGGATAGTCGATTTCGGTCAGCAGATGGTGCAGGCCATGGCCGAACTCGTGGAACAGCGTGAGCACGTCGTCATGGGTCAGCAGCGACGGCGTGGTCGCGGTCGGCGGCGCGAAGTTGCAGGTCAGGTAGGCGACCGGCTTGTGCAGGCCGATCTCGTCGCGGAAGCGGGAACGGCACACGTCCATCCAGGCGCCGCCGCGCTTTCCGCTGCGCGCATAGAGATCGACGTAGGCGCCGGCGATACGTCGTTCCTGCGCGTCGAACACGTCGTAGTACGCGACGTCGGCGTGCCAGACGTCGACGCCGTCGCGTCGCTCGAAGCGGATGCCGAACACGCGCTCGCAGATGCCGAACAGCCCGCCGATCACGGCCGGCAGCGGGAAATAGGGTTTCAGTTCTTCCTCGTTGAGCTGGAAGCGACGCTCGCGCAATTTTTCCGCCGAATAGCCGACATCCCAGGGCTGCAGGTCGGCGATGCCGAGTTCCGCCGCCGCGAATTCGCGCAGGTCGGCGAACTCGCGCTGCGCGACCGGACGCGCTCGCCGTGTGAGGTCGTCGAGGAAATCGAGCACCTTACGCGGTGAGGCCGCCATCTTGGTCGCGAGCGATTCCTCGGCCGCGTTCGCGAAGCCGAGCAGCTGCGCCGCTTCATGGCGCAACGCGAGGATCTGTTCGATGCGCGCAGTGTTGTCGAAACGGCCCGCGCTCGGTCCCTGGTCCGAAGCGCGCGTCGAATACGCCGCGTAGACGCGTTCGCGCAGCGCGCGATCGTCGGCGTAGGTGAGCACGGCCTGCACGCTGGGCTGCTTCAAGGTGACCAGCCAGCCTTCGAGGCCCTTTTCCTGTGCGTACGCCGCCAGCACGGCGCGTCCCGACTCGGGAATGCCAGCGAGCGCCGCCGCGTCGGTCAGGTGTTCGCTCCAGTCTTCGGTCGCATCGAGCACGGCCTCTTCGAACTCGGTCGCGAGGCGCGACAGCTCGTTCGCGATGACCTTGAAGCGCGAGCGTGCGGGCTCCTCGAGGGCGACGCCGGACAGACGGAAGTCGCGCAGCGCATGCTCGGTCAGGGTGCGCGCGGGACGCGCGAGTGTTGCGAAGTCGCCGCGCTGAGCGACCGCGTCGACCGCCGCGTACAGGTCGCGGTTCTGGCCGAGTTCGGTCGAATGTTCGGTGATTGCCTCGAGCGCGGTCGAATACGCCTTGCGCAGCGCTTCGCTGTCCTTGACCGAGTGCAGGTGCGAAACCGGCGCCCAGGCACGGCCGAGGCGCTCGTCCCAGGATTCCTGCGGCAGCAGCGTATTGACGAAATCGCGGCTGCCGGTCGAGGCGGTCAACGCGTCGATCGCGGCGCGGTAGTCATGCAGGATCTGCTCGACCGCGGGTACCACGTGCTCGGGCCGTATCGCCGAAAACGCCGGCAGTTCGCTGTCCTGCAGCAGGGGATTGTTCGTATCCATCGAGGGTATCCGGCGGTGAGGCGATGCGCCAAGGTGTAGCGCCGCCCCGCGAAAATCAAGCGGATGCGCCGGTGGCTGCACGGATCGCAGCGGCCTCGGCGTAGCATTGCCGCCATGAGTGCCGTCGATACCCCGCTGATGCTGCCGGTGCGCGAACTGCTGCGCCGTTC